>JAHEBG010000267.1 GCA_024642445.1 Gammaproteobacteria bacterium
CAATTGCGATGCCCGCTCAAACCGTATTCCTTGAATTGGCTCGGCCGGCTTCACCGGCGCAAGAACGCCATACGCTGGTGGATAGCGGAATTTTACGTATACTTTAAGCACACGTAGCCGGTAACGGATTCTGAGAATATTTCACCCGCAGCGGCGCAAAGGGAGTTCCGCAGTTCATGTCAGCCATACCCTTTCAGCTACCGCCGCAAGTTGCCGATGACGGCGATGCCCTGAACTTCTGCAGCACCTGTGCGTTCTCGCAGGCGTGTTTGTCGCAGGGCTATGACAAATCGGCACTGCAGGAGCTGCATGTGCTGGTCGAGCATATCGGTCCGTTTCATGAAGGCGATACGATTTTCCACGAAGGCGAGGAATTCAAGGCCATAGCCGCGGTTCGTGCCGGAACCGTCAAAACCTCCGTCATCGATAGCAATGGCGACGAGCAGGTGCTCGGTTTTTTCCTGCCCGGCGAAATCATCGGCCTGAACGGCATTCATCAAAACAAATACCCCTGCAATGCGGTTGCCGTGGATACCGTGATGCTGTGCCGGTTTTCGTTTCCGAAAATGGCGTTGCTCGCGGCAAAAATGCCGGACCTGCAAGCGCAGCTGTTCCGATTACTGTCTCAGGACATCAACAAGGCGGCGCTGCTTGCCGGTGATTACAGCGCCGAGCAGCGGATTGCCGCTTTTCTGATTTCGCTGTCCCGGCGCTTCGCCGCCCGCGGCTTTTCATCCACGCAATTGCTATTGGCCATGACCCGAACCGACATGGCCAATTATCTTCGGCTGGCACCCGAAACCGTAAGCCGGGTATTGCGCCGAATGCAGGATGCCGGTCTGATCGGCGTTGAACGCAGGGAGTTGACGCTGAGAAATTACGACGCATTGGTGCAATTAGCACACCCCATCCTCCGAAACTAGCCGTACTTGACTTATATCAATGCGCCGGTTGAAGGTCTCCGGCGACCATAGCCCCTACGATAAAAAAGGGGTTATGGCATGGATACGACCAAACGGTTGTGGATTGGGCTGGGGCTATTACTGGTCACCGGATTCGGCGTTCTGCTCTGGATGGGGGGAGAAATCCACCGCCAGCAACCGCCCATGCCGGAAATGGTAGTTTCCGAGAACGGTGGCGTGGTTTTCACCCGGAACGACATTGAAACCGGGCGCACCGTGTGGCAAAGCATCGGTGGTCAACAACTTGGCTCAATCTGGGGGCATGGCGCACTGGTGGCGCCAGACTGGAGTGCCGACTGGCTGCACCGTGAATCCGAGGCCTGGCTTGAACTGCGGGCACAGGCGCGCTTCGGTACGGCGTTTGCTGAGCTCAGCGCTGGCGATCAAGCCAAACTCAAAGCCGAATTGCAGCCCGACATTCGCAAAAACCGTTTTGATGAAGCGACCCATACGCTGACCATCAGCGATGAGCGGGCCAAGGCCGTCGCCATCGTGGCCGGCCATTACGAATCGGTGTTCAGTACCGATCCGGCCGGTGCCGCTTTGCGGGAAACCTATGCCATGAAAGACGGCACGGTAGATACCGCAGAGCACCGCCGGCAAATGGCTGCATTCTTTTTCTGGACCTCCTGGGCCGCGGTTACCAATCGCCCGGAACAGAGCGTGAGCTACACCAACAACTGGCCGTATGATCCAACCGTCGGCAATCAGGCCACGTCCAGCACCTTCCTTTGGACGGTGTTCAGCGTGTTGTTCATGATTGCCGGTATTGCCTTGCTTGGCTGGCATTACGCGGTCTATCACGGCCGTGAGGGTTCGCCCACGCCGCCGGCTACGGATCCGCTCAAAGGCCTGAATATCACGCCGTCGATGAAAGCCACCGCGAAATATTTCTGGCTGGTGCTGGCCTTGTTTCTGGTGCAGATACTATTGGGCGCCATCACCGCGCACTTCCAGGTGGAAGGTCAGAATTTTTATGGCATCAATCTGGCCGATGCGTTGCCGTATTCCTTAACCCGAAGCTGGCACACGCAATTGGCCGTTCTGTGGATTGCCACCGCATGGCTGGGTACCGGCCTGTACATAGCGCCTGCCATTTCGGGGGTAGAACCAAAGTTTCAGCGGGCCGGCGTCAACTTCCTATTCACCTGTCTGATCATCATTGTGGTTGGCGCGTTCACCGGGCAATGGTTTGCGGTAATGCAGAAACTCGGCCTTGCCAATAATTTCTGGTTCGGCCATCAAGGCTGGGAATACGTCGATATCGGACGGTTCTGGCAGGCATTTTTATTCGTCGGGTTGATGGTATGGCTGCTGTTAATGGGTCGTGCGCTGTGGCCGGCATTGCGCCGTAAAGATGAAATGTCCTCGATCGTTGGCTTGTTGTTCCTATCCACCGTCGCCATCGGCATGTTCTATGCCGCCGGCTTGATGTGGGGCGAGCATACGCATCTTTCGATGGTGGAATACTGGCGTTGGTGGGTGGTGCATCTTTGGGTCGAAGGCTTCTTCGAAGTGTTCGCAGTTGCGGTGATGAGCTTCCTGTTCGTGAAACTGGGCTTGGTGCGCGGCAAATCCGCCACCATCAACGTGCTGTTCGCCACCATCGTGTTCATGGCCGGCGGAATCCTCGGCACCTTCCACCACCTGTACTTCACCGGCACCACTACCGCCGTGGTGGCATTGGGCGCTTCGTTCTCGGCACTGGAAGTGGTGCCGCTGGCGCTGATTGGCATCGAGGCCTATGAAACCTGGTCGCACAGCAAAGCAACGCCTTGGATGGCCCGCTATAAATGGCCGATCATGTTCTTCATCGCGGTTTCCTTCTGGAACCTGGTGGGCGCCGGTCTGTTCGGATTCCTGATCAACACGCCGCTGGCACTGTACTACATGCAAGGCCTTAACCTGACGCCGCTGCACGGACACACTGCACTGTTTGGCGTATACGGCATGCTCGGCATCGGCCTG
>JAHEBG010000017.1 GCA_024642445.1 Gammaproteobacteria bacterium
GGCTTAGCTGTACTTTGGCGCCCAGCAAATCGGCCATCTCGCGCTCAAGGCTATCGATATCGGCATTACTGCGTTGCGCGCCATTGCCTGATTTCGGTGGCACTTTATTGCGGCCGGCTTGCTGGGCGCGGCGTTCGACATCTCGCACCGACAACTGCTCGCTGGCAGCGGTTTGCGCCAAAGCAATGGCCAAGTCCGTAGGAAGGGTGAGCAGTGCCCGGGCATGGCCCATTTCCAGCTGCCCTGCTTCCAGCAGTTTACGGATGGCTTCGGGAAGTTCCAGCAGGCGCAGTAAATTGGAAACGGCGGCACGAGAACGGCCTACCGCTTCTGCGGCTTGCTGGTGGGTCAAATCAAATTCGTCGATGAGGCGGTGCAGTGAACTGGCTTCTTCCAGCGGATTGAGGTCTTCGCGTTGGATATTTTCAATCAGCGCCATGGCAATGACCGCGCGGTCATCCACCTCGCGCACCACCACCGGTACTTCACGCAGTTCGGCGATTTGCGCGGCGCGCCAACGGCGCTCGCCGGCGATGATTTCAAATCGGCCGCCGGCAATTTCGCGCACAACGATCGGTTGAATGACGCCCTGCGCCCGGATTGAATCGGCAAGCTCCGCCAGTTTTTCGGTTTTCATGTCGCGCCGCGGCTGGTATTTGCCCGGCTGCAACTGGCTGATGGCGAGCTTGGTCAAACCTTCGGTACTGAGATCGGCCGGCGCACTGGCAGCTTTCAGATTGCCGCCGAGCAGGGCATCAAGGCCGCGCCCCAAACCGGTTTTTTTTGCTGCCATTACGTACTCTCCTTGGCTTTTTGTGCCATACGCCGGATGATCTCTCCGGCCAGCCCCATGTAGGCCATGGCGCCGCGTGAACTTTTGTCATAGCGCAGAATGCTCATGCCATGACTCGGGGCCTCGGCAAGGCGGATGTTCCTAGGCACCATGGTGCGGTAGACCAGATCGCCGAAATGCTGGGTCAGCTCGTTGCTGACGGCGTTGCCGAGATTATTACGTACATCATACATGGTGCGAATAATGCCATCGATTTCCAATGCTGGATTCAGCTTCTGCTTCAGGGCATTGATGGTGTTGATCAGCGAGCTTAGGCCTTCCAAGGCGAAGTATTCGCATTGCATCGGTACGATGATGCCATCGGCAGCGGCCAAAGCATTTAAAGTCAGCAAAGAAAGTGACGGCGGGCAGTCAATGACGATGACATCGTACTGGTCGCGAATGGGCGCCAAGGCATGTTTCAACCGCATTTCGCGTTGCGGCATATCCATCAATTGGATTTCTGCGGCGGTCAGGTCGATGTTTCCGGGGACCAAAGCAAAGCCTTCATCACTCTGACGCAGCACCTGAGTAATATCAGACTCGCCCAACAGAAGCTCGGTAATGGAATGCTCGAGATCGCGTTTATCGACACCCGAGGCCATGGTGGCATTGCCTTGAGGGTCGAGATCGACCAACAGTGTTTTCTTTTTCGAGGCCGCCAGTGCGGCTGCCAAATTCACGGCGGTTGTTGTTTTGCCAACCCCGCCTTTTTGGTTGGCAATCGCGACGATACGGCTCATTACAGTTCCAATGACAAAAGGTTCCCCAGCCCTCCATTATGCCTAATGACGGCTGGGTTGGGCGGACAATGACGGGATTTTTTCATAGGGGGCTATGCCTTCCGACCACGACCAGCTGGCGTTCAGCCGCTAAACCAGGCACTTGCAAGGGGTGTATCGCCTGTACTTGCCAGCCCGTAGGCAGCTCTGCGATTTCATCGGTAATTTGCGGACCTTTCATTGCCAACAATACGCCATCGTCCTGCAGTAAGTGCCCGCCCACCGCCAGAATGCCGGCCAAGCGATCCATGGCACGGGCGGTAATCGCCTGAAAATGTCCCGGCAGAGCGACATTTTCTGCGCGTGACTCGAGTACCTGAACATTGGTCAGCCCCAGCTGCCGAACGGCTTCCCGCAGAAACCGGGTTTTCTTGCCGTTGCTTTCCACTAGGGTAACCGAGGCCGTTGGCCGGGCAATGGCCAGAGGAATGCCGGGCAGACCCGGGCCGGTTCCCAAATCGGCCAGCGTGTCTTGGCTGAAATGCCGGTGCATGGCCAGACTGTCCAGCAGATGTTTGGTCAGCATCTGACGCGGATCCCGGATGGCCGTGAGGTTGTAGGTTTGATTCCAGCGCGCCAACAGATCCAGATAGTTCAATAGCGGCGTAGCGCTTCCGATGTCCAGCGCAAGCGCCTGTAAGCCTTGGCAAAGTTCGTTATACAACGGATGATGTGCGGTATTCATAACGGTATTGTCGCGCACTTTGGTGCGGCATGCGCATACACTGGCTGTAAAAGCAGGAGACAAACGGCATGGCAAGGGTCTTATTGACGGGCGCGAGCGGGTTCTTAGGCGGGCATCTGCTGCGCGAATTGTTGGCGCAGCAGCACACGGTTATCGCTTTGTCTCGCAGTGAGAGCTCCGACAGGATTTTGCACGATGCCGGAGCCCAGCCGGTTCGCGGCTCATTGGCGTCTCAATGCAGCTTGAATGAGGCAACCCAAGGGGTTTCAGCGGTGTTCCATTGCGCAGCCAATACCAGCGCGTGGTCACGTGACAAGGCTGTGCAGATGGACACCAATGTCAACGGTACCGAACGCCTGTTGAATGCGGCACGGGATAACGGCGTCGACTGTTTCATCCACACGTCCAGCGTTTCCGCGTTTTCGCATCGGGTACACCAGACCCTTACTGAAGACACGCCGCAGCAAGGCGGTTTAAGTTGGGTCAATTACGAGCGCAGTAAGTATTTGGGCGAACAAGCCGTGCGCCAATCGGGCTTACCTTTCCTGATTTTCAACCCTTCGCATGTGTTGGGCCCTGGCGATACCCAGAACTGGGCACGCTTGCTGAAGATGGTCAACGACGGCACGCTTCCCGGCGTACCGCCGGGCTCGGGCGCCTTTGCCGATGTCCGGGAAATCGCCAAAGCACAGGTCAAGGCTTGGCAAATGGGTCTGCGCAACGAGGCCTTTCTGCTGGGCGGCAGTCATGCCAGTTTTCTGGTGTTCGTGCAAACCGCGGCGCGCTTGCTGGGTAAAGCACCGCCGCACAAAGTGATGCCTGAAATGCTGTTGCGGGTTGTTGCACATGTCAGCGAATGGGCCAGCCTGATTACCGGGAAAATGCCACAAATTACACCGGCGGCGGTGGCCTTGACCTGCCATCATCTCAGCGTGGATTCCAGCAAAGCCATTGCCCGATTGGATTACAGCGAAACGCCGCTCGAGCCGTTAATGGCCGACACCTTGGCCTGGATGCGCGAAACCGGGGCAATTTAAGCGAACGAAAATTTGAAGCTGCCGCCCAGGTCTTCGATGGCACGAGCGGCGGCGAACAAGTTGCCTTGGCCACATTGGATGCCGATGCTAAGCAGGCAGTCCCTTTGTTCTTTGGTTTCCACGCCTTCAGCTACTACGCTCAAGCCCAGAGAGACCGCCAGTGCATGGATGGCCTTAATCAAATGGAAGGTTTTATTGTTTGGGTTGTCGGTGAGGGTGGCGATGAAGCTGCGATCGATTTTCAGACAATCCAGCGGGTACTTGTGCAAGTAGGAGAACGACGAATAGCCGGTACCGAAATCGTCGAGATTGATCTGCATGCCGGCATGTTTGAGATGTGTCAGCAGCTTTAGACCCAGGTCGGGGTGTTCAATCAGCGCATCTTCGGTCACTTCAATGCGGAAGTTGCCTGGCGCCACCCCGTATTCCGCCAGCAGCGCCAATAAGCGATTGGCGAAATTTTCGTGGCCCAAATGACGCGGCGATACATTAATGGTGACGTAACTGCCAATGCCCAACAGTACTGGAAGATCACGGCAGACCTGTTCGTACATTGACCAATCGACCAGCTCGATCAGACCGGTTTCCTTGGCCACTTCGGAAAAGTCGGCAGGGTAGAGAATGCCGCGCTGTGGATGCTGCCAGCGCATCAACGCTTCGAAGCCAAGGACATTTCCGCTTTCCAGCGAGAAAATGGGCTGATAGTGTGGAACGATTTCATCGCGGGTCAATGCCCGTCGCAAGTCACCTTCGATAATCAGGGTATGCATTGCCGATTGATGCAGGGCGTCATCGAAGAAGGTGTAGCGGTTTCGGCCGAGCTCCTTCGATCGGTACAGTGCGATGTCGGAATCGCGCAGAATTTCATCGGGGTCCTGATGGCGTTCGTGCGAAATGGCAATGCCGATACTGGGTGATATGAACAATTCCTTGCCATGGATGTAAATGGGCTCGATGAACGCCTGCAGCATGCGCTCAGCCACCAATTTGGCTTCATTGACATTGCGGATGCTGTTCAAAATAACGGCAAATTCATCGCCACCCAGGCGCGCCACCAAATCGGGTTTACGTACGCAGTTTTGGATGCGCTCGGCCACATGTTTCAGTAGCTCATCGCCTACCCAATGGCCCATGGAGTCGTTGATGATCTTGAACCGGTCAAGGTCGATGAAAAATACCGCAAACAGGCGCGTGGGCTTGGCTTGGTGTTGAGCCAGGGATTGTTTCAACCGGTCGTAAAGCTGGTTGCGGTTGGCAAGTCCGGTGAGCTGGTCGTGCAGAGCGTCGTACTTCAATTTCTGTTCGGCCTGTTCGCGCCGTTCGATCTGCTCACGCAACGCTTGGTTGCTGAGCTCAAGTTCCAGTGTACGTTTCTGGACATTGGATTCCATTTCCGCATAGGCCGTGCGCAGATTGTTCGAAGACTCGATTTTTTCCAAAGCCTGGGCGATATGCACGCTTACGAACGACAGCAGCTCCTGTTCTTTGTAGGAGTAGGCTTTGGCATCGCTATAACTTTGCAGGGTAATGATGCCGATGGCGTTACCCTTGATGATGAGAGGTACGCCGAGCCAGCACTTGGGTGGCGTGCCCTTGACTTCGGCATAGTTTTTCTGTTTCAGTCTAAAAATGTCATCTTCCGAAAGCAGTACAGGCTTTTTCAGCTTCAGAACATATTCGGTCAGACCGTTTGAAATAGGGCGACGTTCCACTTTATCGGTACTGCTTTCATCGACGTAATAAGGAAACTCAAGATTCTTGCCGTCTTTGTCGAGGAACGCGATGTAAATGTTCTTGGCATCGAGCAACTGGCCAACAATTAGATGCATGGCGGTATAAAAATCGCCCAGGTCTTCGGTCTGGCTCGCCAATTTGGTGATGTTGAACAGTGCCGATTGGATGCGCTCCGAGCGTTCGCGCTCTTGGATTTCTTCGCTGAGTTTGGCGGTACGTTCGCCTACCTTACGCTCCAGCTCTTCGGTAAGCGCCCGGCGGGTCAACGATTGCCGGATGTGTTCAGCCACAAACGACATCAAGTTGAGGTCAGCCTGAGTGTAGCGCCGATTGGGAAGGTAGCTTTGTACCACCAAACCGCCGACCACCACATCGTTCTCGAGCATGGGAATGCCCATCCAATCCACGCTGTCAGGACCAAGATTGTCATCTCTTACCAATCCGAATCGCTCCAGCAACGCCTCCGAGCTGTTCCAGGCGAACTGTTTGGATTTCAGCATGGCCAAGGTAATACTGTTGGCTAACTTGCTGCTGTCCCAGACATCCTCTGGGTCTACCGGCTCTTTGTCTATGCTGTCGGCGTAATAAAGGAACTGCATTGCTTGGATGTTTTCATCGTATTTCACAATGAAGAAGTTTTCAGCGTAAACCAGACCGTTGATGATTTCATGCATTTTGCGGAAAAGCCGCGTATTGTCATGCTCGGCATACACAAGGTTACTGATATCGAACAGCGCTTGCTGCAGTTTTTCCGATTTATGCAGCTGAATGCTGTTGCTTTCGGCCTGCTGCTTCGCCAGCAAATAGCGCAGAACCGAAGAAGATTCCATGAGATCGTTTTCAATTCGGTCACATAGGGCGCGGTCAACTGCAGTGCAGCGCATATCCAGTATGAAATAGTAGTGTTGATGGCGCGCCAGATAGATGGGACTGGATTGCCATTGGCCGATATCGTCTACCGCGTTCTGCTCGACGTCGGTCATTTCGTCAATGCCCATTACCGGCAGAGTTTGATGGCCAAGCGCTTGGAAATGGTTGGACGAGAGATGCCAGAGGCAGCGGGCGTTGTCGGTAATGCCAAGCGCTTTCAGGTGTTCACATAACAAGGATGCCGCCGATTGCAAATCTGCGGTTTTGTTAAGCGATTGAAAGAAAAGCGATTTAGTCGACATTGCACATACGTGTGGCACCGTCTGAAGCACGATTAACCGATTCTACCAGTAAGCCGTACACCTCGCCAGAAGGGCGAAAAGTACCTTAAATCCTAATGGGCGTTAAAATAATAGGACTATTGCAGGAGAGCACCATGCCGTTTCCGATGACACGTCCGCGCCGAATGCGCGCATCTGAATTTTCACGCCGTTTGATGCGTGAACATCAACTCAGTTGCAACGATCTTATTTTGCCGGTATTCGTGCATGAACTGGATTCGGTGGTGCCGGTGGCATCGATGCCCGGCGTTGAGCGCCTTTCCATTGATGCTTTGGTACGGAAGGCCGAGCAGGCCCTGCTTGCCGGCATACCGGCCATGGTGTTGTTTCCGGTTACCGCGCCTGAAGCCAAATCGCTCGATGCCCAGGCCGCCTATGATGAGAACGGACTGGCACAGCGCGCCATCCGCGCCATCAAAACCCGCTTCCCGGAAATGGGCGTGATTACCGATGTGGCCTTGGATCCCTACACCAGCCATGGTCAGGACGGATTGATAGATGATGCCGGTTATGTGCGCAACGACGACACCGTGGAGATTCTGGTAGCACAAGCGCTATCGCACGCGTATGCCGGCGCCGATGTGGTGGCGCCAAGCGACATGATGGACGGACGCATCGGAGCAATCCGCGAGGCGCTGGAGCAGGAAGATTTCGTCAATACACAAATCATGGCGTATTCCGCCAAGTACGCTTCGGCGTTTTACGGTCCGTTCCGTGACGCCGTGGGTTCGGCTTCGGCATTTGGTAAAAGCAATAAATTCAGCTATCAAATGGATCCGGCCAACAGCGATGAAGCCCTGCGTGAAGTGGCGCTCGATATTGAAGAGGGTGCTGATATGGTGATGGTCAAGCCGGGCATGCCGTATCTGGACGTGCTGCGCCGGGTCAAGGAGCGCTTCGAGATGCCAACGTTCGTGTATCAGGTCTCGGGCGAATACGCCATGATCAAAGCCGCAGGCCAAAATGGCTGGTTGGATGAAAAAGCCTGTGTCATGGAATCGCTGCTGGCATTCAAGCGCGCCGGCGCCGATGGCATCCTCAGCTATTTCGCGCTGGACGCGGCCGCCTATATGAAGGAATAATCGTGCCCCTACGACAACCCCATGCGCACTTCGCCGTCATCGGTCAGCCGGTGGCGCATTCGTTGTCGCCCACTATCCACAAAGCCTTCGCGCAGCAGTGGTCGATAGCTTTGGATTACTCGCGTCAGGCATTGGATGCCGACCAGTTGCCACAGTGGCTTGCCGAATTTGCGGCCGAAGGCGGTGCCGGGTTAAACGTGACCTTGCCTTATAAACAAACAGTTATACCTTTATGCAGGCAATTGACTGCACGCGCCCAGCGCGCCCGGGCGGTCAATACCCTCAGTTACATCAACGGCCACTGGCAGGGCGACAATACCGATGGCATCGGCCTGATAGCCGATCTGGTGCAGCGTCACGGCATCGATCTGCGCGAACGCCGAACCCTGCTGCTGGGCGCCGGCGGCGCGGCATTCGGTGTTGCGCCAGCTTTGCTCGATGCCGGAATCGCTGAATTGGTGGTCTGCAACCGCAGCCCCGAGCGTGCCGATGATTTGGTGGATGCGCTGGAGGAGCCGGCGCGGGCACATACCCGTTATTGGCAGGACCTTTCCGAACTCGGGCATTTCGATCTGATTATCAATGCCACTTCAGCCGGTCGTGGTGATGCCGGTTTGACTTTGCCGATTGTACTGGCCTCGTCGCATACCGTAGCCGTAGATCTGGGCTATGGCCATGCTGCCATCGAATTTTCAGCCTGGGCAAAATCGGCCGGATGCCGGCAGGTAATCGACGGTCTGGGCATGTTGGTGGAGCAGGCTGCGGAAAGTTTTTATCTGTGGCAGGGCGTGCGTCCGGAAACCGATCCGGTATATGCCCGGTTGCGTGCCCACGTGGTTGCTGAAGGTGCCATCGAGTGAACGAGCGTGCGTTGCCGTTCGGCGTGTATATTCTTGCGCGCCCTGCCGACTGGGACAATGCCCAACAACTCGGCTATTGGCATACCGCAGCGCTGGAAAATGAGGGCTTTATACATGCGGCCAGCCATGAACAGGTGCCGGGCGTTTTTGCTCGCCGCTTCAGCGATGTGCAGCAGGTGTGCTTATTGAAACTGGATGAAGCCTCGCTGGTGGATTTCTTGCGTTGGGATCCACACCCTGTCAGAGATGAACTCTATCCACACATCACCGCGCCGATTCCACTGCAATGCGTTGAGCGCGTTATTCACTGGCCGGTTTAAGTTTCAGCCAAATATTTATCTTTCAGCCTTACGTAGTGTTGCGCCGAATAATACAGCTGGGCAATGTCCTGTTCGCTGAGCAGGCGCACGCACTTGGCCGGATTGCCCAGCCATAGTTCACCACTGCCCACGGTTTTTCCCGGCGGGATCACTGCACCAGCACCCACGAACCCGTTTTTTTTCACCACCGCGCCGTCCAATACGGTGGCGCCCATGCCAATCAGGCAGCCGTCTTCAATGGTGCAGGCATGCACGATGGCGCCGTGACCGATGGTAACGTCGTCACCGATGTGTGTGGCATACCCCACCGGTTTGCCCGAAGGCCCATCATGGCTGACATGCACGATGCTGCCGTCTTGGATGTTGGTGCGTGCGCCGATACGGATGAAATTGACATCGCCACGGATGACGGTGCCTGGCCAGATCGAGCTGTCGTCGCCGATATGCACATCGCCGATGACGGTGCAGGCCGGGTCGACGAATACGCGTTCGCCAAGCGTGGGTGAGATGTGATTGAATGCGCGCAATGCCGTCATCAGTAGGCCTTTTATTCAGAACGGGGGTACAATTCGACTAATCCCATTCTAACCGACCGCCATGGAACTGAGCAGCGACTTCAACCGATTGAAACAAGCCCACCTGAGAGGCGCACTGAATTACCCGCAGCGCATTGAATTGCTGACCCGGCTGGAAGCCGTTGTCCGCCGCCGTCGCGACGACGTGGTAGCCGCCTGCAGTGCCGATTTCGGACGACGCTCGCGCATCGAAACCTTGGGCGCCGATGTTTTGGTAGCGCTTGATGAAATCAAGTATGCGCGCAAGCACCTGCGCCGCTGGATGCGGCCTCAGAAGCGCTCCATCAACCTTACGTACCGCCCCGCACGCGGCGAAATCCGGCATGTGCCTTTGGGTGTGGTCGGGGTAGTGGCGCCATGGAATTACCCGTTCCAATTGGCCATCATTCCGCTGGCCAACGCCATTGCCGCGGGAAACCGGGTGATGATCAAGCCGTCGGAATTCACGCCAAAGGTCAGTGCGCTGATCGAAGCGATTGTGGGCGAAGTGTTTTCATCCGATGAAGTTGTGGTAGTGCAGGGCGATGCTGCCGTAGGCGCGGAATTCAGCCGCTTGCCGTTCGACCACCTTCTGTTTACCGGCTCTACTGCTGTAGGCCGGCATGTGATGGCTGCTGCCGCCGCCAACCTGACCCCGGTAACCCTGGAGTTGGGCGGAAAATCGCCGGCACTGGTGGCGGAAGGTTATCCCACACTCAAGGCGGCCGAGCGCATTGCCTTTGGCAAATGTTTCAACGCCGGCCAGACCTGCGTGGCACCCGATTACGTGTTGTTGCCGGCCGCCGAGCTGGCGCAGTTCATTACCGCTTTTGAAGCCAGCATCAAACGTCGTTACCCGAACTTGGCTGAAGATGCCGACTACACCGGAATCGTCAATGCGCGTCAAGCGTCGCGCTTGCAGGACTGGTTGAAAGAAGCGCAGCAGGCCGGTGTGCGCACTATTGTCTGTGGCAACGTGCCTGAAGATGCCGCCACTGGTGTGCAGTGCATCGCGCCCACTTTGCTGATTAATCCACCCGCGCATTTGACTGTGATGCAGCAGGAGATTTTCGGACCACTGCTGCCGATCATTACCTATGAATCCATCGATCAGGCCATGCAGTATGTGTTGGAGCGCGACAAGCCTTTGGCGTTTTATCTTTTCGATAACCAGCCGGCGCGTATCGATGCCGTGCTTGGCCGTATTTGTGCCGGCTCGGTCTGTATCAACGATGTGCTGATCCAGTTCGGCCAGGACGATATGCCGATCGGTGGCGTGGGCGCATCCGGTATGGGCCATTACCACGGTAAAGACGGGTTCATCACCTTCAGCAAAGCCATGCCGGTGATGTACCAGTCTCGAATCAACGGTATGGGTCTGTTCGATGCACCGTACGGAAAGATCATCCACCGCCTGGTGGATTACCTCACCAAGCCTTAACCCATCCGGCTGAGGGTGTCGTCTTTGCGGATGTAATGGTGGTAAAGCGCGGCGGCAATGTGCAGGCCGAAGACCCAATAGAACCATTCACCAATATCGTGGTGCAGGTCTTCAAGCGTGTGCGCAAACTCTTTATCCGGTATCACTGGTGTGGGCAGTGCAATGTCGGTAAACGGAATGAACAGGGTTTTGCCGTCATACCAGGCGGTCAGCAGACCCAGAATGGGCATGCCAATCAAGAAAGCATACAGCGCAATATGGAAAAAGCCGGAAACCCACTGCTGCATTATGGGAAGTGGTGGCGTAATTCGGGGCACGCCGTGCTTGAAACGCAACTTGAGGCGATACCAAA
This sequence comes from Gammaproteobacteria bacterium, assembly GCA_024642445.1. Taxonomy (GTDB): domain Bacteria; phylum Pseudomonadota; class Gammaproteobacteria; order Xanthomonadales; family Xanthomonadaceae; genus Arenimonas. The sequence continues at coordinate 10,891 of JAHEBG010000017.1, forward strand.
CCAGAAT
>JAHEBG010000268.1 GCA_024642445.1 Gammaproteobacteria bacterium
TTTCTCCGGTAACTTGGCTTCGGTACCAAATACCGCCAGACGTTTCTCTGAATAATCGGCACGGGTAGCTTCGGTATGTACTGCTTTAGGCGTATACGGTGCCAGAGGTGCAATGACTTCCTCCAGACTTTCCAATTTTGGACGCTGATCGGCCTGTTCGGCCGCGGCAAAACATCGGGCACGGATCGCCTCGTACAGTGCCAGCAAATCGTCTTTACCGAGCAGCCCCGAACGCAAGGCGATATCGGCCGAACGCAACAAGGGGTCTCCGGCTTCAACTGCCATCAGTTCTTCAATGGAGCGCCACTCGATTTCAAAATCGGTACCGGCATGACCCATGATGCGGGTGGTGCGCAGGTGCAGGAATGTAGGCCGGCGCGTGCGGCGGCAATGCTCAACCGCACGCTGAACCTGTGCATAGCCTTCAGCAATATCCAAGCCATCGGCATAGAAGTAATCCAAGCCTTCGCGGTTCTTGAAGGCGGTAGCCACCCAACCTACCGGGGTTTTAACCGAAATGCCGATGCCGTTGTCTTCGCACACATACAAAACCGGTGCCGGCAACTTTTGATAGGCCGTCCATTGTGCCGTATTGAAAGCGGTCTGAGCCGTGGCATGGTTGCTGGACGCGTCACCGAATGAACAGATGACGATGGAGTCGTCGGGAATCGGAGAAGCATGGCCAATGCGCTTGGCTTGCTCGATGGCAATCGCGGTGCCAAGCGCTTTCGGCAAATGCGAAGCGATAGTGGAGGTTTGCGGCAGAACCCATAGCGGTTTGCTGCCCCAGACTTTATGCCGACCACCGGAAATCGGATCGTCTTTACTGGCGGCGAAGCTTAGAGCCGAATCCATCACCGGATCCATGCCTGGCAATTTACGGAATCGTTCTGCCATGAAACCGCCACTGCGGTAATGCAGGAAGGCCGGATCGGTATGGCGGGTCAGTCGAGCCACCATGGCATTGCCTTCATGGCCACTGGAACCGATGGTGTAAAAAACTTTCTGTTGCACGCGCAGCACGCGCGCCATCAAATCCAGATGGCGGGAGATCAGCTGCGATTCAAACAGCTCAAGGAAATCACGGGCACTGCAGGCGCTGCCCTCAAGCACGGCTTCATCCGGCGAAGGTTTATGCTCTGTATTGCCCTGCCAATTACGGACGAACTCGATGAAATTGTCGTCACAGACCTTGGCGCGATTGACGTCTTTCTGGCGGGCGGGAATCAAGGCAGCGGGTTCGGACATGAGGCGCTCAATTAACAAAAATTCGAAGAGATTTGGCTGGATTGCCATTGTTCACGGGACTGGCCCCAGACCTCCACATTGAAGTGATCCATGGGTGCTGGCAACTGATCCATACGCAGATACCGTGAGCCGAGTTTTCGGGCTACGGTTTTTGAACTCTGGTTTTCAGGCAAAATGGTGTGAATTACCTCCTGCCAGCCCAGTGTGCTGAAGGCCCAATCCATGCAGGCCTTGGCGCCCTCAGTGGCATAGCCCCGGCCTTCAGCCTCGCGGATAATGCCCCAACCGATTTCCGATCCTGGCCATCCCTCCGGCCGCCACGGGCCGAGGCGACCAACCCAACGGCCGGTCGATTTTTCAATGACGGAGAACATGGCAAAGCCTTCAAGCACCCAAGCGCCGGCCATGCAGGTAATGCCCCGCCATACCGCGGATCGCGGCTGCGTGCCACCCAGATATCGGGTACTTTCTTCATCGGCCATAAATGCCGACCACGCATCCAGATCCTGAAGCGAGGGTGGCCTCAGAATAAGACGTTCCGTTTCCAACGTGGGCCCGATGGGGATTGCCATGGCAAGGTTAAAACGCGTTGATGCCTGTCAGTTCGCGACCGATGACCAATTGATGCACGGTCTCGGTGCCTTCATACGTGATCACCGACTCGAGATTGAGTGCATGACGGATTGGGCAATATTCGGTGGTGATACCGGCGCCCCCAAGGATGTCACGGGCTTCGCGGGCGATATCGAGTGCCATCCGGCAGTTGTTCCACTTCGCCAAAGACACCTGCGAGGGCTGCATGTTGCCGGCATCTTTCAGGCGGCCGAGCTGCAAGCTGAGCAATTGCGCCATGGTGATACGACGGGCCATTTCAGCCAGCTTGATCTGGATGGCCTGATTGGCGGCCAGCGGCCGATTGAACAGAATCCGTGTTTTGGTGTACTCGACCACTTCAGTCAAACAGGCCTGTGCCGCGCCAATCGGGCCCCAGGTGATACCGTAACGGGCCTGGGTGAGACAACCCAGCGGCCCTTTCAGACCTTTCACATTCGGCAGACGCTGACTATCGGGAATACGGACATTATCGAAAAACAGACCCGAGGTTACCGAAGCCCGCAGGCTCATTTTGTGTTTGATTTCCTGAGCGACGAAACCCGGCGTGCCTTTTTCAATGATGAAGCCCTGAATGCCTTCGTCAGTCATAGCCCAGACAATGGCGATATCGGCCAGGTTACCGTTGGTGATCCACATTTTGGCGCCGTTGATGACCCAATCGCCACCGTCTTTCTTGGCGTGGGTTTTCATGTTGGCCGGATCCGAGCCGCCGTGCGGTTCGGTCAGACCGAAACAGCCGATGATTTCACCGCGCGCCATGCCTGGCAGATACTTCTGGCGTTGTTCTTCCGAGCCGTAAGCAAATATGGGGTACATGCACAAGGAACTCTGCACCGATACAAAGCTGCGGATTCCGGAATCGCCACGCTCCAGTTCCTGACAGATCAAACCGTAGCTGACACCGTTCAACCCGGCACAACCGTATTGTTCGGGAAGCGAGGAACCCAGCAGACCCATGGCAGCTATTTCGGGCACCAGCTCTTTCGGAAAGCGGCCTTGGTCGAAGGCATCGCCGATGATCGGAATGACTTTCTCGTCGGTGAAACGCGCCAC
>JAHEBG010000269.1 GCA_024642445.1 Gammaproteobacteria bacterium
GAAAGTATCAACGCCACACTGGTGGATATGCGCTTTGTGAAACCGCTGGATGAAACCTTGCTAAGAGAATTGGCACAATCGCACCAGCGATTCGTTACCGTGGAAGACAATGCGGTTATGGGTGGCGCAGGCAGCGCCGTTGCCGAATTCTTTCAGCGCGAGCACATGGCCGTCGATATTCTTCAACTGGGCCTGCCCGATGTTTACCAGGAACATGCCAGCCGCGAACAGCTGTTGGAGGAAGCGGGAATCGACACTGCCGGCATTTTCGAAGCTATTGCCCGCCGCTGGCCTTAAGCCAGACGTCCGAAACTTACTCGCTCACGTTGTTCCAAATCCCGATGGGTGGCAATCGAAGTAAATCCGGCATTCGCCATTAACGCGCGCACCGCTTCGCCTTGCTGCCATCCGTGTTCGATCATCAGCCAGCCCTGCGGCAACAGATGGTCGGGCGCTTCGGCCACGATTCGGCGGATGGCCTCCAACCCGTCAATTCCCGATGCCAATGCCGACATGGGTTCAAACCTTAGGTCGCCCTGCTGAAGATGCACATCGCCCGCTTCGATATACGGCGGATTACTGACGATACCGTTAAAACGCCGCCCGGCCAGCGCCGAGAACCAGTCGCTTTGCAGCAGTTCGATATTTTTGCAGCCGAGTGCCATTGTGTTTTCCGCTGCTACCGCCAATGCCGCTGAAGACATATCCACCGCGGTGATCTTTGCCGATGGCAGCTCGGAGGCGATAGCCAACGCAATGGCGCCGGAGCCTGTCCCCATGTCCAGCAGAAACGGGTGCTGCATATCGTTCAGGTTTGCCAAAGCCAACGACACCAACAACTCGGTTTCAGGGCGCGGGATAAGGGTAGCGGGCGTGACTTTCAGCGCCAGCGACCAGAACCCCTGAGTTCCTGTCAAATAGGCCACCGGTTCGCCTTTCCCTCGGCGCTCAAGCAGTTGCAAATAGTGGTGCTGTTGCGCTTCAGTAAGCGGGGTTTCAGCAAAGGCATACAGCCATGATCTGGACTTGTTCAATACGTATGCCAACAACCATTCCGCATCTACGCGGTCAATGAGGTTGTCTTTCGGCTGAGTGGCGCATGCGAGCGCGGCGGCAATGTCTTTCATGGCATAAGCATACCGCAGGGCGCACGCTTCAATTGATATATAGAACAAATTGAAATTATACTTGTAATTGAACCCATATATAGGACATGCCCATGAACCTAAGGGATTTGCGCTATTTCATCACATTGGCAGACACGCGGCATTTCGGCAAAGCGGCCGACCTGTGCTTCGTAAGTCAACCGACCCTATCGACCCAAGTAAAAAAACTTGAGGATGAACTGGGCGTGGCTTTGTTTGAACGGGTGCCACGTAATATCCTGCTAACACCCGCTGGGGATCGCATTCTCAAACATGCGCGTCTGGCTCTTGCCCAGATAAGCCTGATGCAGGAAATCGCCAAACACACTCAGGACCCGGAAACCGCGTCGATACGACTGGGCATTTTCCCGACACTGGCGCCGTACCTGTTACCGCACATCATTCCCAATATCCGAAAACGCTTCCCCAGCCTTGAGCTCCTGCTGATTGAGGAAAAAACCGAAATCCTAATGCACCAATTACGGGAAGGCCAACTGGATGCCGCCATTTTGGCAGAACCGGTAATCGACGAACATTTTGACAGCATGCCGCTGTTTACCGAACCGTTTGTACTGGCACTGCCCGAGAACCACCCCTTGAGTAGCCAGCGGACGATGGGGATGGATGCTTTGGAAGAACAGCATTTGCTGCTGCTTGAAGAAGGGCATTGCCTGCGCGATCAGGCTCTGGAAGTTTGTACGCTGGCCGGCGCCAGCGAAAAAGAAGGCTTTCGCGCCACCAGTCTTGAAACCTTGCGGCAGATGGTGGCTGCCGGGGTGGGCATCACACTGCTGCCGATGTTGGCTGTGCAACCGCCGGTACCGGTTTCGCCGCATATACGGCTGATGCCGTTCAAGAACCCTCCGCCAACCCGGCGCATTGCCCTGTTTTGGCGCAAAAGCACGGTCCAGGCAGAGTTTCTGGGTGAAATCGGCAATCAAATCCAGCAGCTGCCGAAGTCCTTGTTTCAAATGAAGGCCCTGCAGGCCGGAACAGGGTAAAATAACGGTTTTCCTGCACTGTAGCGGATATGAACACCCCCGAAAGCCATTCCCAGCCCGAAAAAAACGATTTCATCCGGCAGATCATCCGCGAAGACCTGGCTTCCGGAAAGCATTCCGCTATCCGCACCCGGTTTCCACCCGAGCCAAACGGTTATCTGCATATCGGGCACGCCAAAGCCATTTGCCTGAACTTCGGCATCGGCCGGGAGTTCGACGGCAAGGTCAACCTGCGCTTCGATGACACCAACCCATCCAAAGAAGACATTGAATTCGTTGAATCCATCCAGGAAGACGTGCATTGGCTGGGTTTCGAATGGAATGACCTGCGTCATGCCTCGGATTACTTCGAGGTGTTCTACCGGTCCGCCCTTAAGCTGATAGATGACGGCAAAGCCTTTGTCTGCGATTTGAGCGCCGAGCAGGTCCGTGAATACCGTGGCACCTTGACCGAACCCGGCCGCAATTCGCCATTCCGTGACCGTTCCGTTAGCGAGAACCGGGATTTGTTCGAACGCATGCGAGCCGGTGAATTTGAAGACGGCAGCCGAACCCTGCGCGCCAAAATCGACATGACCAGCGGCAACATCAATATGCGCGATCCGGCCATTTACCGTATCCGTAAAATTCCGCACCAGAACACCGGCGATGCCTGGCCGATTTACCCGATGTACGATTATGCGCATTGCATATCCGATGCGCTTGAAGGCATCACCCATTCGCTGTGCACGCTGGAATTCGAAGATCACCGACCGCTGTA
>JAHEBG010000270.1 GCA_024642445.1 Gammaproteobacteria bacterium
GAAAGTGCCTGGAGTGAAGGGTGTACACTTTGCGAATCCGGCCATGCGAGATCCACCGATGAGTGAAACCGTACCCCTTTTGATCGATACCGACCCCGGCGTGGATGACGCACTTGCTCTACTGATGGCATTCAACAGCACGCGGCATCGTTTGCTGGGTTTATGCATTACAGCCGGCAATGTCGGCTTGCCGCATACCACTGCGAATGCATTGAAGCTGTGCGAAGTGGCGGGCGTCGATGTACCGGTATACCCGGGCTGCGACCGTCCGTTGGTGTTTGCCGCTGAGGATGCCTCCTATGTTCATGGGCGCGACGGTTTCGGTGATATCGGCTACACACCGGCACAGCGGTCGGCCAATGCCGAGCACGCGGCATTGGCCATCGTGCGTGAAGCCAATGCCCACGCAGGCCGCTTGCTGTTGGTCATGCTCGGGCCGCTAACAAACCTGGCCATAGCACTTCGCTTGGATCCTTCGCTTCCGGATAAAATCGACCGGCTGGTGGTGATGGGCGGCGCGGTTACCGGCAAAGGCAATACCAGCGTGGCCGCTGAATTCAATATCGCCTTCGATCCGGAGGCAGCCGTTGTGGTGTTCGAGGCTTTCAAGCACATCGAGCTGGTGGATTGGGAGGCGGTATTGCGCCACGGTTTCCTGCACCGGGATATCGAAACCTGGTTGACCGAGCCCCATCCAATAGCCCGCTTTTATGCCGAAATATCCCAGAAAACCCGGCTTTGGGCAGAGGGCAAACGTGGCCTGCATTGGCACAGTGCCGATGCATTGGCCATGCTAGCCGCCCTGTATCCTGAGCATGTTATTGAAAAAGAAAGGCATTTTCTCTCTGTGGAGACGCAGGGCAGTGCAACACGCGGCGCCACAGTGGTCGACTGGTGGGACCGCAGCGGCCATGCCGCACAGACCGATATCCTTCTGAAAGCCGATCAGGCGGCATTCGAGAGCCTTATTCAACGGGCGCTGGGCATACCTGGATGAATTCAAGCCAACAGGGCTTGCCGTTGGCACAGGATTCGCGCTATAATTGACGTCTTTCTTTACGCATTCACAGTGGGTTTTTCATGAAAGCCGATATCCATCCGCAATACAATGACGTTGTCTTTCAAGACGTCACCTCCGATTTTGCCTTCCTGACCCGCTCGACTTTGTCCAGCAAGGAAACCATCAAGTGGGAAGACGGCAAGGAATACCCTTTGCTGAAAATCGACGTTTCGTCGGCTTCGCACCCGTTTTATACCGGTAAGCAGAAATTGCTGGATACCGGCGGTCGTGTGGACAAATTCCGCAAACGCTACGCGAAATAATGCATTGAAAAAACCACCTTCGGGTGGTTTTTTTTGGTCTGAGCCATGCATGACGCGGTCCTCACAGCTGTGCGATAATAATGCAATAGTTGTCAAAGTAAGCCCGAAGGGCGTAACACTCAGGAGTTAGCCGTGACCAATAAAACTTTCACTCTGAACACCGGAGAGAAATCCGTGGATTTGCCGGTACTGGCCGGAAGTGCCGGCGCGGAGTGCGTCGATATCGGCAAGCTGTACAAGGAAACCGGCAGCTTCACCTACGACCCGGGTTTCATGTCCACTGCCAGTTGCCGTAGCGCCATTACCTATATCGACGGCGATGCCGGCATTCTGCAGTACCGCGGTTATCCGATCGAGCAGTTGGCCAAGCATTCCAATTTCACTGAAGTCAGCTATCTGCTGATGAACGGCGAATTGCCGAACAAGGAGCAATACGCCAAGTTCGAGCACGAAGTCACCCATCACACCATGATGCACGAGGCGTTCCGCACCTTCCTGTTCGGGTTCCGTCACGATGCGCATCCTATGGCGATGATGACCGGCATGCTCGGGTCGCTGGCGGCGTTCTACCACGGCGATCTGGACCTGGACGACCCGGAACAGCGCCGTTTGGCTGCCATTCGCCTGTTGGCGAAAGTTCCGACCATTGCCGCGGCCTGCTACCGTTACTCCATCGGTTGGCCTATCCGCTACCCGAAAAACAATCTCGAATATGTCGATCGCTTCCTGCACATGATGTTTGAAGTGCCGAGTGAGCCGCTGGTGATGAAGCCGATTGCCGCCAAAGCCCTGGATCTGCTGTTCATTCTGCATGCCGATCACGAGCAGAATGCCTCGACCTCCACGGTGCGTCTGGTAGGTTCAACCGGTGCCAACCCGTATGCCTGCGTGGCAGCCGGCGTAGCGGCATTGTGGGGGCCGGCACACGGTGGCGCCAATGAAGCGGTGCTGGAAATGTTGAATGAAATCGGCCGCCCTGAGAATGTCGGGTCGGCCATTGCCAAAGCCAAAGACAAAGAGTCCGGCTTCCGTTTGATGGGCTTCGGACACCGGGTATACAAGAACTTTGATCCACGCGCAAAAATCATCCGTGAAATGTGCCATGAAGTCTTGAATGAGCTGGGTGTCAACGATCCACTGCTGGAAGTGGCCATGCGCCTTGAAGAGGCGGCATTGCAAGACGAGTACTTCATCCAGCGCAAACTGTACCCGAATGTCGACTTCTATTCCGGCATCATCTACAAAGCTTTGGGTATTCCTACCGAAATGTTCACAGTCATGTTCGCCATTGCCCGTACCGCCGGCTGGGTCTCGCATTGGCTGGAACAGCAGAACGATCCGGAAAACAAAATCGGGCGTCCGCGCCAGATTTATACCGGCGCCATCGACCGCGAATACCGTTCACTGGCCCAACGCTGAAATTAAAAAAACGCCCGACAGGGCGTTTTTTTATGGGCAATGTTCAGAAGATGTCGTACGCTTTTTCTGCATCGTCGGGATCAAACGCATCCTCCGGTGCTTCAAGTGCTTCCAAATCAAACTGTTCCTGCTTGTAAAAGTCGCCGCCGGGCTTTTTGACTATA
>JAHEBG010000271.1 GCA_024642445.1 Gammaproteobacteria bacterium
AATGCCGCCGGCAGGGTTTCAATCAGCACGGTGACTTTGATCTGGCCTGGAAACAACCCAAGCGTTGATTCAATATGGCCAAGCACCGCATTGATCCATTCGGCTTCTGCATACGATTGCAGTTTCGGGATGTAAAAAAACGGGCCGCGCTGTTTTGCCGCCAATGTTCGGGCATTGTGAAAAGCGAACATGCCCAGGTCGAACAACAGACCCGACATCGGCGCACCGTTGAGTTGCACATTACGCTCGGGAAGATGCAGACCGCGCGGGCGCACCATCAACAACGCAGTATGCTCGGGATTCAAACGGTAGGCCGGGGTTTCCCGGGGCCCATTTTCCGGCGACCAGGTAAGATCGCCCTTTACGGCATGAGACAACGCCACTTGACCGGCCAGCAGGTTTTCCCAGGTAGGCGCTGTGGAGTCTTCAAAATCGGCCATAAACACTTGTGCTTCGCAGTTCAAAGCATTGATCACCGTTTTGGCATCCACCGGCCCGGTAATTTCCACACGCCGGTCTTGCAGACACTCAGGCAAAGCCTCGGCCTGCCATTCGGTTTCCCGCACGCTTGCGGTATGCTCAAGAAATCCGGGGGTTTTGCCCTTCTGCAAACGGCGCTCGCGCAACAAGGCGTCACGGGCATCACCGAAACGCGCTTGCAGCGTGGCAAGAAACGCCATGCACTCCGCGGTAAACAGACGGTCGGCTTCGGGGTTACTAGACGGGCTAACCGTAAGTTCGGGCAATTCGGGCGTGTGCTGTTTTTGTGCAAGTGGCATAAAGGTTCTCCTTGGCACCACCGTAGTGGTTGAAATATTATTTGACAATCTAAATATTTCAATAAATACTATTAACAAGGCTTATATGAATCATAATTAAAGGATAATTATGAAGAAAACACCGGCAAAACCGGCCAAAAAAAAGGCGCAACCGCGCTTTTATTACAAGGGTGATCGGCTTAAGCCGCTACGGGCGTTTTGCCAAACGGCGCGCCTGGGCTCGGTGTCACGGGCCGCTGAGTCGCTTTTTCTGAGCCAACCGGCCGTCACCTTGCAACTGCAGGCGCTGGAGCGTGAATTCGGTAGCCGTCTGTTTGAACGCTTTGGCCGTCGCTGGACATTAACCCAAGAGGGCGCCGCCTTGTATGAATTGGCCAGACCGCTGGTGGAAGGCCTGGACCGGATAGACAAGGATTACCAGGAGAAAATCGGTAACCAGGAAAATGCCGAGCTGCATATTGCCGCCGGCAGTTCAACTATTTTGTACTTATTGCCGGAAATAGTATCTAAGTTCCGCGAAAAACACCCTAAAGTGCAGTTATTTCTGCATAACGTGACGGGTCAAGACGGACTAGGCTTGCTCCGCAACGACGGCTGCGATTTGGCCGTGGGTTCGGTTTTGGATGTGCCAGGAGATTTGGTATATACCCCCGCCTACAGCTTCGACCCCATGCTGATCATGGCAAAAGACCACCCTTTGGCAAAAAAGGACAGTTTGAAGCTGGCCGATCTTTCGCCCTTTGGGCTGATACTGCCGCCGAAACGGCTGAGTACCTGGCGCCTGGTGGATCTGGTTTTCCAGAAAAATCGTGTGCCGTATACCGTGGCTCTGGAGGTGGGCGGCTGGGAAGTCATAAAACAATACGTAGCCATGGGGCTGGGCATATCCATCGTAACCGGCATCTGCCTGAACGCCCAAGACGAAGAACGCTTGGTGGCGCGCAATATGAAGGAATACTTTCCCTCGCGCAGCTATGGTGTGGTTATGCGTAAAGGCAAGCTGCTGTCACCGGCAGCGCAGGCGTTCGCCGAACTGGTCAAGCCCGGCAGCATTGCCACACGCGGCTATTTCGATACCGGCCATTCCGAGCGCTAAGGCTTATTGTCCCCGGCATTTTGGCGACCGGCCCAACAACCGGTCCATGCGGGTAGGCTTGGCGCAGGCCGGTATTGGTTTAGGCACCGTAGGTTTGAGGCGGCGCGATTCGGCCGCTTTTTGCCATGCAGCCAAGCGCTCCCGGATTTGCGGTAACGCCACCAACGCTGCTTTCTCGCCCTCAAGAATCGCCCGTTGGCGTTGTTCGAATTCCGTCGGCCCGATGGCTGCAACGCGCGGACGGATGACCACATCGGCACGTGCCAGCTCTTGCTCGCCCAGCTTTTGGCCCATAATCGCCACCGACTGATTGACAATTCCCAACAATCCTTCCGGGGTTTTCCCGCTAGCCTTGGTGGAAATATCCACGGCAATCACAATGTCGGCGCCCAACTCTCGGGCGGCGTCTACCGGCACGGGGCTGACCACTCCGCCGTCGACATAATTGTATCCGCCGATCTTTACCGGCTCGAATATGCCGGGAATACTGCTGGAAGCACGTACCGCCTGACCGGCGTTACCGCGGGTAAACACCGTACGCTTGCCGGTTTCAAGCTGCGTCGCAACCGCGGCAAACGGTTTTTGTAGGCGCTCTATAGGGCGATCATTGATTTGCTGATTCAAATACAGTTGCAACTTTTCACCCTTCAGCACGCCGCCGGAAAAAAGCCGGATATCGCGAAGCTGCGATTCCTCCAAAGCAACGGCCTTTTCTTGCAGCGTGAATGCATCCATACCACTGGCATACAGCGCGCCCACCACACTGCCGGCGCTGGTGCCGGACACCACGTCGGCACGGATGCCGTTGGCTTCTAGAATCTTGATCACGCCAATATGTGCAAAACCCTTGGCTGCACCGCCGCCCAAGGCAAGGCCAATGCGCGCCTTGGGTGCCGGCAAAGGCTTGACCACTGCCGGGGCAGCCGGCGGAACGGGAGCTTGGGTAGCGCAGGCGCTCAACAGGAGCAACAGCGCCAAGCCTGCTCGCGGCAGAGAAGTAGCATTCATGGAGATACAAGACATGGCCGG
>JAHEBG010000272.1 GCA_024642445.1 Gammaproteobacteria bacterium
GGTTGGCCATCACAAAGCCGAGCGCCTGTTGGTGGCAGGCGCCATGATTGAATCCCAGCAGGCGTATGACATCGGCCTGATCGATGCACTGATGCCTGCGGCAGAAGTCACCGCCGGTGCCGTTTCATGGCTTGAATCCATGGCGGCATTACCACAGCAGGCGCAAAGCGCCACACGCCGTATTGCACGCGCGGATATTCACCAGGCGTTGGCAGCCTTCGACGAATCTCAGCTCGACGGCTTCGTGCAAGCTTGGTACTCAGACGAAACACAGGGCGTACTCCAGGCGCTGTTTCAGAAAAAGTAGGCCTAAAGCCGTGCATGCATTACTTTCGTCATTTGCCGGTGGCGCGGCAACGTGTGAGGATTGTCTATCCCCGCCCTGATCTCCAGTCATGTCAAATGCCGAATCTACGCTAACAGACGAAACCCTTCCGGCATATATCGACACGGAACTGAAGCCCATCGAGGCGAAAGAACGTATACAGTCCATCGATGTCGTTCGCGGCTTTGCCTTGATCGGCATTTTCTTCATGAATGTGGAATGGTTCAACCGCGCATTCGCTGATTTCGGCAGTGGCATTCCTCAAGGCCTTACCGGCATTGATTACTGGGCGAGTTTCTTCGTCAACTATTTCATCGCCGGAAAATTCTGGACCATCTTTTCCTTGTTGTTCGGCATGGGCTTTGCTGTCATGCTGACACGTTCTGAACACAGCGGCCGCGCTTTCATTGGCCCCTACATCCGCCGCATCATCGCATTGGGCGCATTTGGGTTGCTGCATACTTTGCTGCTGTGGCCGGGAGACATTCTCTACAGCTATGCGTTCACTGCCGCAGGCCTGATGATTGTCCTGTTCGGGCGATGGAGGTGGGTACTGGCCAGTCTAGTAGTCCTGACGGGCTTGGTATTCATCCCGGGCATGGAATCCTTCGGCACGGTGGTGTCTGGCGTCGCCTACATGGGGCTGATTGCGCTCTATCTGCGCAATGAAAATACCGTCACATGCCTGGGAAAACAGTTGCCGATGCTTTCAGCGCTTATGGCTGCTATCGGTGTTCTGGTGTCATCGGCAGCCATAGCAAGCTTCTGGGTCCCAGATATGCAGGAAGCGCAAACACCGTTGTGCCTGGCCGGTTTTTTCCTATTACTGACCGCGTATCTGTCTGCACGCTTCCGCCAACCCGAGTCAGCACGCTTTGCCCGGACCGGCGCCTTTCTGTATCTTTTGCCATTCCTGGCCATGCTGTCCTATGGCTTGAGTCAATGGAATGACCCGCCAAGAAATATTTATGACTCCCCTGCTGCCGTGGCACTGGCTGCAGAAAAAGCCCAGCAGGAAGCCGCACTGGAAAACGCCAACGAAACGGTGAAAAAAGCACAGAAAGAAAAAGACGCCAAGGCCCGCAAAGCCATGGACTCCGAACAAAAACAACGGGAAGATGATGCCGATCGCATTAACTACATCGCAGAGCGGTTCAAAGACATTGAAAAAGAAGTGGCTGTGCTGAGCAAAGGCTCCTACCTGCAAACTGTACAGCACCGCGTGGAGGTGTTCGCCAAGAATCCGTTCGAACCGGCTTCACTGATGTTTATGGCAATCGGCATGTTTTTATTGGGCGCCTGGTTCGTACGTTCAGGCATCATGTCGCACGACCGCGACAATCTGCCCTTGTTCCGCCGCATCGCGGTCATTGGCTTACCGCTGGGGCTTGGATTAAGCATGGCCTCGGCTTTTCTGGGGGTAAACCATACCCCGGGGCAAGACGGTGATCACTGGTTGCTGGCAAATGCCTTGCTCGAACTGGCCGCGTTGCCCGCCAGTTTGGCCTATGTAAGCATCGTAATATTGCTGTTGCACAGCAACTCGGTTTTTTCCCGGATCCGGGTGTTGGCACCTTACGGGCGCATGGCTCTGACCAATTACCTAATGCAATCGCTGTTGCAAGCCGGTTTTTTCTATGGCTGGGGGCTTGGTCACTTCGGGATGCCCCGCTCAGAGCAGCTTTTGTTTGCCGTTGCCGTCATCATCGTGCAGATTGGCTTCAGCCATTGGTGGCTGAACCGATTCGCCTATGGACCCATGGAATGGGTATGGCGTGCCATCACCTATTGGAAGTGGCCATCGTTCAGGTCGCAAGCTGCAGGCGCGTAGAAAATTTAACCCCGCACATCGGATTTCCGTCAGGCTACTTTCGTCAAACCCCTGATCAGCGCACACATCTGTGGCTTGAGTTCAGTACCCCAAGGCAACGGCATTCGAATCATCGGCAATCCAACCGCTCCAGCTGGGTGCATACAGTTGCCAATTAGAGCGGCCGGCATGCGCCAACGCCAATGCATGGTGGCAGGCAGTAACCCCCGACCCGCAGCTGAAAATGAAACCGCTGCCACCGCTGTCAAGCTGATCGAACTCGGCAGCCAATTGCGCGGCCGACTTGAACAGGCCGTTCTCGAGGTTTTGGGTGTATGGCCGGTTGATCGCGCCCGGAATGTGCCCGGCTTTTGAATCTATGGGCTCAACTTCGCCTCGAAAGCGTTCGGGTGCGCGTGCGTCCACCAGTATTGCCGGTACTTGCAAGATCATCGCATTCTTCAAGCTAGCGTTTGTCAGCACACGCTCCAGCGCGAATTCTAATGGATAGTTCGATGGTTCAACCTGCACCTCCCCCGACTGAACCGGCAATCCTTGGGAAAGCCACGCATCGAAGCCACCATCAAGCACGTACAGATCCGTGTGGCCTGCCAAAAACATCAGAAACCATGCGCGTGCAGCTGCCATGGCGCCGTCGGATTGGTCGTAGATGACCACTGGCAAATTCGGTGAAATACCTATCCGTTCCAGCGAGGCACGAAATGCCTGCGGCGAAGGCAAAGGGTGTCGCCCTAGCAAAGGGTC
>JAHEBG010000273.1 GCA_024642445.1 Gammaproteobacteria bacterium
TCAGCACGAACGACGCCAACATCGTGTCTTCGCACAGGCCCGCCACGGCAATGCCTTGGCGGTTCAACACATGCAGATCGTATTTGCCGTTCTGTGCGCATTTGCGTTTATTCGAATCCGTCAACACGGACCACAATTTTTCAAGCACAGCGCCAATCGGCAACTGCTCGGGCGCGCCGGGATAATCGTGTGCCAAGGGAATATACCAAGCTGTGCCCGGCGTTACGGCAAAACTCAAGCCCACCAAATTGGCCTGCAAGGGGTCGAGTGAATCGGTTTCAGTATCAAAGCAAATAAGCTCTGCAGACTGCAATGCCGAAAGCATGCTATCGAATGTAGCCCAGTCCAGAACCGAAATGTACTGGCCTTTAAGCATGGGCGAGATTTCCGGCAAGACACTGGCCGCAGCAGAGCTTGGCACCACTTCAGCCACCGGCGCGCCGCCGGTCAGATCTTTCAAAGCTTGTTTGAAGCCAAAGCGTGAATACAGTGCCGTCAAATCATCCACATGCGGTGGCAACTGCAACAGCTGGGTATAGCTGTGTTCAAGCGGCACATCGGTTTTGATGGTTACCAAGGTGCGGTTCAAAGGCAAAATGGGCAATGCGGCGCGCAGATTTTCACCGATTTTTCCGGATATTTTTTCGGCATTTTGCATTACCGAATCCAGCGTATCGAATTCGGCCAACCATTTAGCGGCGGTTTTCGGCCCGCATTTTTCCACGCCTTTCACGTTATCCACGGCATCGCCCATCAAAGCCAGATAATCGACAATCTGGTTAGGGCGCACCCCGAATTTTTCCGGCACGCGTTTTTCATCGGTGATGCTGCCGGTCATGGTGTTGGTTAGGGTAATGTGCGGATTGACCAGTTGCGCGAAGTCTTTATCGCCGGTGGAAATCACCACATCCACGCCGTCGGCAGCGGCCTGCAACGCATAGGTGCCGATGACATCATCGGCCTCAACGCCGGAAACACGGATGACCGGCAAGCCCAAAGCCTGCACGATTTCAATCATCGGCTCAACCTGGGCACGCAGATCGTCGGGCATGGCCGAACGGTTGGCCTTGTACTCCGGATACAGCGCATCACGAAACGTAGGGCCGGGCGCATCCAGCACAAAGGCAATGTATTCGGGTTGTTCTTTCAGGCTGCTGCGCAGCATATTGACGATGCCGAATAATGCGCCGGTGGGCGTGCCGTCGCTGGCGGTCAACGGCGGCAGCGCATGAAAGGCCCGATAAAGGTAAGACGAACCGTCAATAAGGATCAGTTTAGGCATAGTTCACTGCAAGCTAAAGATACGCCATTATGCCACTTCAAACGGTACTATTCCGAATGCTTGTTCTGCCATCGCGCCGCCAGAGTATGCTTTTTGCAACGAGGTCATGTCAGGTGTATATTGCCCCTACATTCACCATGGGAGTTGATCATGCCGAAATATGTCATCGAACGCGATATCCCCGGCGCAGGCCAATTGAGCGCTGCCGACTTGAAGGGAATATCACAGACCTCCTGCGGCGTCCTGAGCAACATGGGTCCACAGATCCAGTGGCTGCAAAGTTACGTTACCGGCGATAAAGTCTATTGCGTCTATATTGCGCCAAACGAAGCGATGGTTCGTGAGCACGCGGCGCAAGGCGGCTTTCCGGCCAATCGTGTTTCAGAAGTTGCCACCATTATTGATCCGACAACCGCGGAATAGCGGCTCAAGCCGCTTGCAGTTTGGCGTACGCCAGCACCAGCCACTTACTGCCGGCGCTTTCGAAATTGACCTGAACTCGGGCGTGCGCGCCCGAGCCTTCGAACTGCATGATCACGCCGTCGCCGAACGTGGCATGCCGGACACTCTGGCCCAAGCGAAAAGCGCCGGTATCTTCGGCCAAGGCTTTGCCGGCACCGTAACTGCTGCCGGTGGCATAGCGTTGCAGTTTCGGGCGAATGGCATGCAACAGTTTTTCGGGGATTTCCCGGATGAACCGTGACGGCGTACCGTACATTTCCATGCCATGCAATCGCCGGGTTTCGGCATAGGTGAGCGCGAGTTTTTGGCGGGCGCGGGTAATGCCCACATAGGCCAAACGGCGTTCTTCTTCCAAACGGTTGGCTTCATCCAATGAACGTGCGGACGGAAACAGGCCCTCTTCCACGCCCACCAGAAATACAAAAGGAAACTCCAAACCTTTAGCGCTGTGCAGGGTCATCAGCTGTACGCCTTCGGCACCTTCCTGAACTTGCCCTTCACCCGCCTCCAATGCCGCGTACGCCAGAAATGCCGCCATCTCGCCGATGTCCTCTTCGTCATCCGGCACCGGCCGCCGGCTGAATCGGCTCGCTACCGACACCCACTCGTCAAGGTTGTCCACCCTTGAATCGAGCTCGCCTTTGGATTCCTTGCCGTAGTGTGCGCGCAAGCCGGATTGCTCAAGAATGAAATCGAACAGTTCGTAAAGCTCCAGACCCTCGCGATGGCTGTCGATCTTTTCGATCAAGGCCATGAACCCCGCCAAGGCATTTTTTGCCCGCGCCGAAAGCACCGACTGCGACTGCATCAATTCGCTGGCACGCCACAACGGCAGCGCGGAATTTCGTGCCAGAGCGCGCAATTCATCCAGCGTCCGCTCACCGATGCCACGGGGCGGCGTGTTGACCGCACGCTCGAACGCGGCATCGTCGTTGCGGTTCGACAACAAGCGCAGATAGGCCATGGCATCTCGGATTTCCATGCGCTCGAAAAAGCGCTGGCCGCCGTACACGCGGTACGGCAAAGCATTGGCCAGCAACTGTTCTTCAATGGCGCGGGACTGGGCGTTGTTGCGGTACAACACCGCGCAATCGCTGGCGCTGTGGCCTTGCTGTATCTGGTTCTGAATTTGCGACACCACATAGCGCGCTTCAT
>JAHEBG010000018.1 GCA_024642445.1 Gammaproteobacteria bacterium
TGACGTCGACGGCGGTCAATGCTTCGGTCTGATCCAACACAATGGAGCCGCCAGAGGGCAGGCGAACGGTACGTTCATAGGCCTGTTCAATCTGCGATTCAATCTGGAATCGGTTGAACAGTGGAATGTCGTCCGTGTACATTTTCAGTTTGCGCAAATTGTGCGGCATCACCAACTGCATGAAGTCCTGTGCTTGCTGGTAAATGTCGTCGGTGTCGACCAGAACCTCGCCGATGTCCGGCCGCATGTAATCGCGCAGGGCGCGGATGATCAAACGCGACTCTTGATAAATAAGGAATGGCGAAGGCTTCGACAGTGCGGCCTGGCTGATGGCATTCCAGACCTGAATCAGATAATCCAGATCCCACTGCAGTTCGTCGGCATCTCGGCCGGTACCTGCGGTACGGATGATGACACCCATGTCATCCGGGATGTTCAGGGCATCGAGGGTTTGTTTCAAGGCTTGCCGGTCATCGCCTTCAATACGTCGGGATACGCCGCCGGCGGTCGGTGAGTTGGGCATCAGCACCATATAGCGGCCGGCCAATGAAATATAGGTAGTTAATGCGGCGCCTTTGTTGCCACGCTCTTCTTTATCAACCTGAACCACCACTTCCTGGCCTTCACGCAGGTATTCCTTCATGCCGGCTTTGTTGGAATCAACGCCGGGTACGAAATAATCCTTGGAGATTTCTTTCAGCGGCAGAAAGCCGTGACGGGGGCCGCCGTAATCCACGAAAGCCGCCTCTAAGGAGGGCTCTAAACGTACGATCCGGCCTTTGTAGATGTTGGATTTTTTTTGTTCTTTCGAGGGTTGCTCGATGTCGATATCGTAGAGTTGTTGTCCATCGACAATCGCCACGCGCAATTCTTCAGCCTGCGTGGCATTGATTAACATCCGTTTCATTGTAGTTATCCTCACGCGCTCTACCGCAAGGACGCCGAGTTCGACATATGGTTTCGCACATGTCGAATTGTTCAGCGCTGCAAACCACGGGGTTAGCCACGGGAGCGCAAATCATTGTTTCGTTAATGGGGCCAAACGCCGCCGAGCGTCGTTCGGACTTTGCAAGCTCAATGAAGCCCGCCTAGCGCTTACATGGTCACTCCCTGGGAGTGTGGGGCGCTTATTGGGATACACTAGGCACTGGCTTTTGGCCGGCAACAAGTGAAATCAACACTTTACTTGCCAGCCTAGTTTAACAGATGGAATGAAAATGAACACGCTTTCCTTGAATCCGGGTGTGAAAATGGCAACAGTGCCCGAAGACCGTGAAGGACAGCGGCTGGACAATTTTCTGTTGGGTCAACTCAAGGGTGCGCCTAGAAGCCTGATTTATAAGATTATCCGTGATGGCCAGGTGCGCGTAAACGGCAAGCGCGCCAAGCCCGATTCGCGACTGGCAGGCGGAGATGAAGTCCGTATCCCGCCGGTAAAAATAGAACAGGCCGACCCGAATCGCGCCCCGCCCAAATCCATGCTGGAGCGTCTGGCTGCCAGTATCGTGTTTGAAGACAAGGCGCTTTTGGTCATCAATAAGCCATCGGGAATCGCCACCCATGGCGGAAGCGGTGTCTCGTTCGGAGTTATAGAAGGACTACGGGCATTACGGCCGAATGAACCGCTGGAGCTGGTGCACCGGCTTGATCGTGATACTTCGGGGGTTCTGGTACTGGCCAAAAAACGCTCGGCTCTATTGCAGCTGCAGGCCTTGATGCGAGAGCAAGACGAGGCCGATGGCCCGGACAAGCAGTACTTGACCTTATTAGTAGGGAAAATGCCGTCCGGCACCATGACCGTCAATGCGCCTTTGCAGAAGTCGGTGATGCAGGGCGGTGAGCGCATGGTTCGAGTGGACAGCAGTGGCAAGGCATCAGTCAGCCACTTCACATTGCTTGAGCGTCGTGGCGGTCACAGTTTCTGTAAAGTTCGTATCGAAACCGGCCGTACCCATCAAATCCGTGTGCATGCCGCACATATCGGACACCCTGTGGCCGGTGATGAAAAATACGGTGATCGTGAGGCCAACAAGAAGCTGGCTTCACAATTTGGTCTGAAGCGCCTATTTCTGCACGCGGCCTCAATGCAATTTGCTTTGAATGAAGGGAAATCGCCGTATTTGCTGAATGCGCCCCTGGCGCCCGAGCTCAATGCCGTACTTGATCGGTTATTGGGCGAGTAAGTTTTCAGCTTTGGCTGCGCAAATAAAATCGTTCTGGCTCAAGCCGCCCACGTCGTGGGTTGAGAAACGAATCGCGCAGCGGTTGTAATGTACGCCCAGATCAGGGTGATGGTCTTCCCGATGCGCGATATAGGCCAGCGCATTCACGAATGCCATGGTTTGATAGTAGTTTTCGAACGGAACTATTTTGCACAGCGCCTGTCCATCTTCTGCCAGTTGCCATCCGGGCAATTGCTCGAGTAGCGCCTGGCAGCTGTCGGCCGGTAAGCGGTGTTCAGGGCCGCTTAGCGGGCGGCAGTGTTGCTGATTCAATGGAATGCTCATGGGATGTTCCAGACCGGAGGGTTCCACTAGTTTAGGGTAAAATGACGGCATGATCGAAATTACTGAGACCGCACAACAGCATTTCCGCCAGTTGCTTCAAAGCCAGGGCGATGATGCCGTGGGCATCCGAATCAGCGCTTTGAATGCTGGTATGCCGTCGGCCGATGCGCGCTTGGAGTTCGCCGACAGTGGCGACTTGCTGGGTGATGAGTGGCAGGTTGAATGCGCAGGGTTCACGCTGTATGTGGACGCAAACAGCATTGCCTACCTGCAGGGTGCACATATCGATATCACCGCCACCGGTGCCGGTACTCAGCTGGTGATTCGGGCCCCCAACATCAAAGGACAGCGACCTGATGGAGAGAGCTCGTTGGCAGAGCAGGTCATCTGGCTGATCGATGCCGAAATCAACCCGCAGTTGGCGGCACACAAAGGCAAGGTCAGCTTGGATTCCATTGATGCCGACAATATTGTTTATTTGCGTTTCGGTGGTGGTTGCCACGGTTGCGGCATGGCCGATGTCACTCTTAAACAGGGTATTGAAAAAACGCTGATGGCGAAACTTCCGGCAATTCGTGCTGTGCGTGATGCCACCGATCACGATACCGGTTCGGCCCCTTTTATTCCCCGTTGATGCAACGCGCCATTCTGTTTGGCCTGATCCTTGCGCTGCATGCGCTGGGCTTGCTCTGGTTGGCACAGGCAACCCTCTACCGCTTTCCATCAAGCGTAACCAACAACAGTATTGCCGTTCAATTCATTCAAGAGCGCAAGTTTTCCTTGCCTGTGCTTAAGCACAAAGCCGTTGAGGAGCCCGGTCGCACGGCAACCCCAATGCGAAAGCGAACTCAGCCTTCAGCGGTTAATGCAAGCCCTGAGCCGGAGGCATTGCGGATTACACAGAACGACAAAGCACTACGGCTGCAGGCCAGCAACGGCACGGTGTTTATTCCCAAGTCTGCCCTCGATGAGTTTCTACGCCATGGCAACGAGCAGTCCTTCGATGTGCAACGTCCGGGGCTGGACGACATGGAAGCACTGCTGAAGCGGCCTGTGGCACTCGAATACAGATCCACGCGCTTCGATGCCGACTGGCAGGGTGATCGTCCACGACTTGAGCGCATACTGGAAACGGCGGTTGAGAAATCCACGGTCTCCGTAAAAATACCGATTCCAGGACGCCCTGGCGCCTATCTTCGTTGCGGTATAGCCATACTGGCATTGGGCGGTGGCTGTGGCTTTACAGCCAACGATGACGGCTATTTCGTCAAAGGCGATGACCCGGACACGTTATCTCCGGAAGAAGAAAAGCAATGCCAGGCCTGGTGGCAGCAGATCGTTTCGGCCAGTACGCAATCGGTGTGGCGCAAAACCCGGAAACTTTATGATCAAGAGTGCTTGAAGCCACAACAGAAACCATAAAAAAAGCCGGGTGAACCCGGCTTTTCATTTAAACGGGAAATCACTTCTTGAGTGTTCCGATTTCCGATTTCAGCGAATGGAAATACACCGCAAGGTTAGCCATGTCGGTTTCGGTCAGTGCTTGTGCTTGCGCAGCCATGATGGCATTGCTGCGTTTGCCGGATTTGTACTCTTTCAGTGCCTTTACCAAATAGTCGGCATATTGGCCAGCCAGCTTAGGGTAAGTATTGTCGAGTGTCTTGTTGCCATCCACTCCATGACAGGCGGCGCAAGCGGCGGCTTTTTGTTTGCCGGCAACAGCATCGCCTTTAACGCCAACAGCCAACAATGGGCTGGCCAGGCTGAACAGTACACATGCGAGTAACAGGGACTTTTTCATGAACGGTTGTTCCTTCACTTGGCCGGTTTCTGGGAAGAGATGTAGGCGGCAATATCGGCAATTTCCTGGGTGCTGAAGCTAACCGCTTGTGCACGCATGGTCGGGTGATTGCGCTCGCCTTTGGCGTAGGCAGTCAAGGCATTGACGATGTAGGCTTCATTCTGGCCTGCAATTTTAGGAACGTAATAGCTTGGATAGGCGTTCTTGTATTCGGCAATGCCATGGCATCCGGTGCATGTATAGGCCAAGGATTTTCCATTCTGCGCATTGCCGGCCGCGAATGCACTGCTGCCGATAACGGCGAGTACGAAACCGAAAAAGAGTGGGGTTTTGCTCATAACTGGGCCAAAAAGGGTTCAAGTGGAGCAATTATACCCAAAATTCACGGCAATCAGGCAAGTATCTATGACTTTAGGCAGATACGCCGCTGGTAATTTGTGTCTACCATTTCATCTAACCGCCATACAGATAACTGGAAGCTAAATGGAAATCGCACGTAAAAACCTGAAACCCCTCGCACTCGTATTGGGAATGTCCCTGGCCTTGAGCGCCTGCGGCGGTAAACCCGATGCCCAAGCTTCCGAACAGGCCGGCGACGCAGCGAGCAAAGATGGCCAGCCGGGCAAGAAGCAGGCGCCGGAGGCGGTACCGGTTGAAGTGGTTACCGTTGCTGCCCAAACCGTGAACGCCAGCTATGCAGGAACCGCCAACCTCGAAGCGCCCAATGAAGCGCAGGTGGTGGCCAAAAGCAGTGGCGTGATGGTCGCACAATTGGCCGAGGAGGGCGATACCGTCCGTCAGGGGCAGGTTCTGGCACGCATCGATCCGGCCCGCGCCCAGATTGAAGTGCAGCGTTCCCAGGCTACCGTCAATAAGCTCAGCAACAATTTTCAGCGTGCCCAGCAGCTGCTGGCGCAAAAATTGATTTCCACGGAAGCCCACGATCAGATCCGATTTGATCTGGAATCCGCGCGTGCCAGCCTGAACCTGGCTAAATTGGAGTTGTCCTACACCAATGTGGTGGCGCCGATTTCGGGTGTGATTGCACAACGCATGGTTAAGCAGGGAAATCTGGTGGCTTTGAATTCGCCGGTATTCCGCATCGTCAACACCCAATACCTTGAGGCAGTGATGAATGTGCCTGAACGTGAAATGGCACTGATCAAAACCGGTATGCCGGTAACCATGACCGTTGACGCCATTCCCGGTGAGTCATTCCAGGGCAAAGTTGATCGTATTAGTCCGGTGATGGATGCCGGCAGCGGTACATTCCGTGTGACCTCTGCATTTACTGGGCATCAGGTGCTGCGCGCCGGCATGTTCGGCCGCTTTGAAATCCTGTATGACAGCCGCGACAACGTTTTGACGGTGCCGCGTGTGGCCATGCTGGATGACTCCTCGGAGCCGGCTGTGTTTGTGGTTCGTAATGGCAAAGCGGTTCGTACGGTAATTAAAACCGGCTACAGCAACGGCGAGTTGGCTGAAGTTACCGCCGGACTCAAGGCCGGCGACCGCATCATCACTGCCGGTAAAGTTGCCGTGCGTGATGCCACACCGGTGAATCTGATTACGGTTGACGGCAAGCTGGTAGCACAAGCGAAAAAAACCGAATCCGCTGTTGGCGGTAAAAAATGAATCTGGTCGAGTTCTCTACCCGACGCCGTGTCACCGTATGGATGGTGACCATCACCTTTGTGCTGTTCGGCATCATTGCGCTGAACAGTCTGAAGGTGAATTTGCTGCCGGATCTGAGTTACCCAACCTTGACAGTGCGAACCGAATATACCGGTGCTGCGCCAGCTGAAATCGAAACCCTCATCAGTCAGCCGGTGGAAGAGGCTCTGGGTGTGGTCAAGAACCTGGGGAAAATCAAATCGGTTTCCCGCACGGGTCAAAGCGATGTCGTGCTTGAATTTGCCTGGGGTACCGATATGGACCAGGCCGGCTTGGAGGTGCGAGACAAGTTAGAACTGCTGCGCTTACCTCTTGAAGCCAAACAGCCCGTAGTCTTGCGTTTTAATCCAAGTACCCAGCCGATTCTGCGTTTGGCCTTAGTTTTGCCGGAATCCATTTCCGGCAGCCGTGAAGCCCAACTCATTCAGCTGCGTCGATTCGCCGACGATGACCTTAAAAAACGACTGGATCCGGTAGCCGGAGTTGCGGCGGTAAAAGTGGCCGGTGGCTTGGAAGATGAAGTCCAAATCGGAATCGACAACAACAAACTGGCACAGCTCAATCTGTCGGTCGAAACCATTATTAGCCGGTTGCGTCAGGAAAACATCAATATCTCCGCCGGCCGTATCGAAGAAGGTAGCGAACGTTATCTGGTGCGGACCGTCAACCAGTTCGAAAACCTGGATACCATGGCAGACATGCTGGTCGCCAATACCGCCATGGGCGTTCCGGTACGACTCAAAGACGTTGCCAACGTTCGTCAGGGTTTCAAAGAGCGTCAAGCCATCATTCGTGTCGGTGGACGCGAAGCCATCGAGCTGGCCATTTACAAAGAAGGCGATGCCAATACCGTAGAAGTAGCCAAGGCCGTGCAGAAAGCGCTGCAGGCCATGCAAACCGCTAATACGCCGAAATCCGATCAAGGCCCGGGCAGCGCCGAAGCTCAGCCGAACTTGGACGGTCGTTATCTGATTGACGGCATCGAAGTCAGTACCATCGAGAATTCTTCAATCTTCATTGAAAACGCCTTGTCTGAAGTCAAGAAAGAGGCTCTGATTGGCGGCCTGTTCGCCATTCTGATCATATTTCTGTTCCTGAGGAACGGATGGAGCACGTTCGTGATCGGCTTGTCTTTGCCGGTGTCAATTGTAACCACATTCTTTTTCATGGGGCAGCTTGGTCTGAGCCTCAATGTCATGTCCCTGGCCGGTCTGGCACTGGCTACCGGCATGGTGGTCGACGATTCGATTGTGGTGCTGGAGTCGATTGCCAAAGCGCGCGAACGTGGACTGGGTATTTTGCAGGCAGCAGTGCAGGGTGCCAATGAAGTCAGCATGGCGGTTGTGGCCTCAACGCTTACCACGGTAGCGGTATTTTTCCCACTGGTGTTCGTTGAAGGCGTGGCCGGACAATTATTCAAAGATCAGGCGCTGACGGTATCCATAGCCCTGATGATTTCTCTGGTGGTGTCTTTGACGCTTATTCCCATGCTGTCGTCTTTGAAAGCCGAATCGCCGATGGCATTTGCCAACGATGCTGAGACTGCATCAAAAAGCAAGCACTGGCGGGAAAAATGGCATGAGCTGAAGGCCTTATTGCTGTATCCGCTGAACACGGTCTGGAAGCGTCCTGCCGCATGGCTGGTTTTCATTCTTTTGCTGGCGCCGAAACTGATTATTGCCATTCCGGTGTATGCATTCGGAATGCTGCTCAGTCTGCTGTATCCGGCTATTGTGTTTGCCGTAACCTGGATGCTCAGTCTGGGCTCGCGTGCCGGTAACGGCAGCTTCGGGCGCTTCATGCGTGGCTTCAGTGATGTAGCCATGTTGCCGTATGAGCGGGCAGCCCGCTGGTACCACGGGCTGTTGCCGAAAGCTCTGGCGCAGCCACAAAAGGTGTTGTACGGTGCCTCGGCAGCTTTTATCGCCGCCATGCTGCTGGCTACCACCCTTGGCACCGATATGATTCCCCAGCTGGCACAGGATCGTTTTGAGATGACTGCCAAACTGGCGCCGGGTACTCGGCTTCAGGAAACCGATGCTCTGGTGGGCGCTATTCAAAGCAAACACCGTGCCGATAGCGATATCAAAGCCTTGTATGGTGTCAGCGGTACCGGTACGCGCTTGGATGCCAACCCAACCGAATCCGGTGACAATGTAGCAAAGTTGAGTGTGGTTCTGGGTGCGGACTACACGCGTCAGAGCGAGGAAGAAATCACCGAGCGTCTGCGCGAAACCATGAAGTCGTATCCGAACGTACAGGTGAAATTCGGACGTCCGGAACTATTCAGTCTGTCAACGCCGCTCGAGATAGAGATCCGTAGCTCCAATCTGAAAGCACTGGAAGTTTCTGCACGTAAACTGTCGGATATGATGCAGGCTTCATCACACTACGCAGATGTCAAATCCAGCGTAGAGCAAGGCTATCCGGAAATCCAGATTCTGTTCGATCAGGACCGCGCCGCGGCCTTGGGTTTGACCACGCGCCAGATTGCCGACCAGGTGGTGAAACAGGTGCGAGGCGAGGTAGCCACCAAGTACAGCTTCCGCGACCGTAAAATCGATGTCATGGTGCGCTCTGAGGAAGACGCGCGTTCATCGGTCAGTGATATCCGCAACATCATCATCAACCCGTCATCGCCCCAGCCGGTAACCCTGGCGTCTGTGGCCAATGTGGTGATTACCACCGGCCCAAGTGAAATCAACCGTGTTGACCAGACCCGTGTCGCATTGATTTCTTCGAATCTGCGAGGCATAGATTTGGGCAGCGCGGTGGCTGAAGTGAAACAAATGGTGAAAGACAATCCGCTTTCGGCCGATGTCCGGATTGCCTTCGGTGGTCAAAGTGAGGAGCTGGAGAGCTCGCAGAAGTCGCTGTTCTTCGCCTTGGCATTGGCTATATTCCTGGTGTATCTGGTGATGGCGTCGCAGTTCGAATCGCTGCTGCATCCGTTCGTGATTCTGTTTACCATCCCATTGGCCATGGTGGGCGCGGTTTTAGCCTTGTGGTTGAGCAATTCCACGGTTTCGGTGGTGGTATTCATCGGTCTAATCCTTTTGGTAGGCATTGTGGTAAAAAACGCCATCATGTTGATCGACAAAATCAATCAGCTGCGGGAGCAGGGTGTGGCCAAGTTTGAGGCCATATGCAAGGGCTCCGAATCACGTCTGCGGCCAATCATCATGACCACCATGACCACGCTGTTCGGGTTTGCGCCTTTGGCCTTCTTCGGCGGTGACGGTGCCGAAGTCAGGGCACCTATGGCTCTGACTGTGATCGGTGGACTATTGGTTTCCACACTGTTGACCTTGGTGGTTATTCCGGTGGTTTATAACCTGCTTGATCGTAAATCCGACGAGTACTACCGTGCCCGCGGTAAACTGCAGGCACATGCCGATACTGCGGAGGCGCGCACATGACCCTGGCGGAGCTAAGCCTACGCCGTCCGGTAACGACGGTAATGTTTTTCGTATCGATGATCGTCATAGGTCTGCTGGCGGCATTCAAACTGCCGCTCGAGCAGTTCCCCGACGTCAATGTTCCGTTTGTATTCGTAAATATCCCGTATCCGGGCTCTACCCCGAAGGAAATCGAACGGCAGATTACCCGTCCTGCAGAAGAGGCGCTCTCGACCTTGCCTGGCATCGATTCGATGAATTCGACCTCGCGCGCCGACAACGCCGGTATTTTCATCCAGTTCAGTGACTGGGACCGCGATATTTCGATTACTGCCAGCGAAGCACGAGACCGATTGGATGCCATCCGTTCCGAATTACCGGCCGATCTTCAGCGCTATTTCGTACAGAGCTTTTCGCCAACCGACCAGCCGTTGAAGATGATCCGCTTTTCTTCCGACCGGGACTTGAAAGGCAGCTATACCCTGATTCAACGCTTGATTCAACGCAAGCTAGAGCGCATTCCTGGTGTGGCACGTGTGGAAATCACCGGTGCACCGCCGCCAGAAGTCGAAATCGCCATCGATCCTTCGCGATTGGCCAGCCATAACATCGGCCTAAATGAACTCTCTGCCAAATTGCAGGCAGTCAACTTCTCGGTGTCGGCCGGTGATATCAATGCCGGCGACCGCCGTATCCGCGTGCAGCCAATTGGCGAAATAAAAACCGTTGCCGAGCTCAATCGCCTGCCATTGAACGATAAAGGCCTGAAACTTTCGGATATCGCCGATATCCGCTACAAATTGCAGACGCAGGACTTCGGGCGCCGTTTGGACGGCAAGCCCGCCGTTGGTGTGAACGTTTTCCGTGAGCAGAACGCCAATTTGGTGAATGTGGCCAAGAGCGTGGATGCCGAAATCGAACGCATCAAAACAGAGCCGGAGTTGTCCGGTATCAAATTCATCAATGTCGAAGACCAGGCCGAAAGCGTCACCAGTTCCATCAACGAATTGATTGAAGCCGGTGTCATCGGTTCGCTGCTTTCGATCATTGTGCTGTTCTATTTCCTCAGGCATTGGCCGTCCACGTTAATGGTCAGTCTGGCCATACCGGTCTGTATCGTAATGACGCTCGGTGTCATGTATTTCACCGGTATGACCCTGAACGTATTGACCATGATGGGGCTGTTGCTGGGCATCGGCATGTTGGTCGACAACTCGGTGGTGGTGGTGGAAAGCATCTACCAGCAACGTGAAAAATACCCCAACGACCCGGTCCGTTGCGCAATCGAAGGCACCCGGTCGGTGCAATTGGCCATTTCCTGCGGAACCCTGAC
>JAHEBG010000274.1 GCA_024642445.1 Gammaproteobacteria bacterium
CCGAAAAATCCAGACGGCGCAATAGCAGCGCAAAGCGTTGATGTCATCCTGTCGATACCCGCCGAGTTTGGCGAGAAATGGCGGGCCAGTGAGCCGGCCCCGGTGGAAATATTGATGGACAGTTCGCGTCGGGATGCTGATATTCCGGTAAAGCGTTTGGAAAATCTACTGGAAAACTACAGCCGTACCACCGGCGCTTTACGCTTGCTGGCACGTGGCGTGAATCCGGGCGTGAACCAAGGCGTAGTGGTGGGCCATAAAGATCTTGCCACGCCCGAAAGCCGTATTGGCCAAGCCTTGGCCTTTCTGCCGTACCTGTTGATTCTGACCGGCTTCTTGGGCGGCGCGGCCTTGGTCATCGACGCCACCGCCGGCGAACGTGAACGCCAATCGCTGGAACCCTTGCTGGCTACACCGGCTTCTCGTGGGCAGATCATGAGCGGAAAGATCATGGCGGCCTGTGCCGTGGGTCTGCTGGGCCTGTTGCTGACCCTGCTGGCATTCAAACTCAGCTTCATGCTGGCGCCAAGCCTTGGCATCAAACTCAGCATCAGCTGGCTGCAGATTTTCAAGCTGTTGGTGGTGTTGGTGCCCATTGTATTGATCGGCACCTGCTTGCTTACCGCCATTGCCGCCGGCGCCAAGAGCGTTAAAGAGGCCCAAAGCTACATGAGCCTGTTGATGTTCCTGCCAATACTGCCCACCATAATTTTGATGGTGAACCCGATCAAGAATCAGCTCTGGCAGTTTGCCGTGCCGTTCCTGGCGCAGAACCAGATGATTCTGAAGATTGTGCGCACCGAAGCCGTTTCTCCCACAGAGTGGATGGTGTATCTGGCCAGCGGACTGGGCTTGAGTGCAATACTCTGGTTCATTGCCGCACGCCGTTACCACAACGAGAAACTGGCCATTTCAGCCTAATGTTGTTGGCAGTCATACATACACTAACCCCGCCACGGCGGGGTTTTTGTTGGCCACGCTTGGCGTATGATGGGCAAAAGCCCACAAAGGACGCGTATGAAACCCATGCTCTTTGTATTCATGTTTTTTGGCCTGACGGCCTGCGCTGGCGCGCCTGATGCCTCGCTCGCTCCAACACTTCAAGAGAGCCCCGCCATGACCGAATCCACTGACCCATCTGAGGAGCTGATTCAGGGCTTCGCCACCGTGCGCTATCAAGACCTTGAGGGCGGCTTCTGGGGCTTGATTGCCGATGACGGACAGAAATATGACCCCCTAGCGCTGGACGAAGCTTTGCAAGTCGACGGCTTGCGCGTGCGCTTTAGTGCTCGGCCTGACCCCGACCGGATGTCAACCCACATGTGGGGCCAGATTGTAGAGGTCGTGGAAATCAGTGCTGTTGACGAGTAATACTTCTTGCTTTGTATTGAATAATCGCCACCTTTGGGTGGCGGTTTTTTTTCTGGTGTTGCTGATACACTCAGCACAAGCCCTTAGCGGAGATTCAATCATGCGTACCCTGGCCTTGATGTTGCTGCTTGCTGTGTTTACACCGGCATTGTCCGCGGCTGAAATCAACCCTGAACTGCATCGTTTATTCGCCGACGAATGGGAGCGCGGCCTGCAGGAAAGCCCAGAAAATGCCAGCTATAACGGCGACACCCGCTTCAACGATCGCTGGTCAGACCTGAGCTTTGCCGCCATCGCCAAGAGCGAGCAGGCCGACCGCGATGCCCTGCAACGCCTATACGCAATAAATCGCAAAGGCCTTTCGGCACAGGATCAACTGCATTACGCTACGTTTGAGTGGCAATTGAAACAGAAAATAGAGCGCCAGCAATACCGTGAATACCTGATGCCGATGAACCATCAGGGTGGCGTACAAACCGCCGACGGTATCACCGAACTGTTGGCGTTCAATAACGAAACCGCTTACCGTGATTGGCTGAAACGGATGCAAGGCGTTCCCAAGCTGATTGATCAGACTATCGATTTGATGAAAGAGGGTACGCGCACCGGACGGACGCCGCCACGCGCCATCATGACCCGGGTCACTGCCCAGATTGCCGGACAGCAAGTTGCAGATCCGGAAAGCAGTGGCTTCTATGCACCGTTCAAACGGTTTCCGGATTCATTCAGTCCGGTGTTGCGCAGCAGCTTGCAGGACGAAGCACGCCGAATCATTGCCAATGCCATTGTGCCGGCCTATGCCAAGCTGGGCGCCTATTTCAATAATGAATATCTACCGGCAACGCGCGAAACCATTGCCGCTGCCAACTTACCCGATGGCAAAGCCTATTACGACTTTTTAGCGCGCTATTACACCACCACCGGCCTCAGTGCCGATGCCATTCATGCCATTGGCCTTAATGAGGTAGCGCGTATTCGGGCACAGATGGAAACGGTGAAAACAGAAACCGGATTCCAAGGCACGCTATCGGAATTTTTCACGTTCCTGCGCACCGATCCACGGTTCTTCTACACATCTTCACAGGATCTTCTGGAGGGCTACCAAGCTTTGAGCAAGCGCATCGATCCCGAGTTGGTGAAAGTCTTCACTGTACTGCCACGGATGACCTATGGCGTACGCGCAATTCCGGACAGTATCGCACCCGATACCACCACCGCGTATTACCAGCCGGCTGCAACCGACGGCTCACGTGCCGGGTTTTATTATGTGAATCTGTACAAACCGCAAGTGCGCCCGAAATGGGAAATGCTGGCGCTGAGCCTGCATGAAGCCGTGCCCGGTCACCACTTCCAATTCGCGCGCGGCCTGGAGCTTCCGGAAATGCCGATGTTTCGCCGGACCGCCTACTTTGTGGCATACGGTGAAGGCTGGGGTCTGTATGCCGAACAACTGGGTTACGACATGGGTCTGTACAGCGACCCGTACGACCGCATGGGGCAACTGACCTATG
>JAHEBG010000019.1 GCA_024642445.1 Gammaproteobacteria bacterium
GCGTTCATTACCTTGGTCCATGCCGCGACGAAGTCCTTGACGAACTTATGCGCATTGTCGTTCTGGGCATAGGCCTCGGCGATGGCACGCAGTTGCGAATTGGAACCGAACGCCAGATCGACCCGAGTCGCCGTCCATTTCACGGCGCCGGTTTTGCGGTCGCGTCCTTCGTAGGCATTGTCTCCGACCGGCTTCCACGCCGTTGACATATCCACCAGATTGGTGAAGAAGTCGGTGCTCAATTGGCCGGGGCGTGTGGTGAACACGCCATGCTTTGAACCGCCGGTGTTGGCGCCGAGAACGCGCAGACCGCCGACCAGTACCGTCATTTCCGGCGCACTCAGGCCCAGAAGTTGTGCCTTATCGATCAACATTTCTTCCGGAGAAACACTAAAGGCTTTCTTGCGGTAGTTGCGGAAACCATCGGCCACCGGCTCGAGTACCGAGAACGAGTCGGCATCGGTCTGCTCTTGGCTGGCATCGGTGCGGCCTGCGCTGAATGGCACGTCAACCGGGGTGCCAGCGGCCTTCGCGGCTGCTTCAACACCGGCATTGCCAGCCAACACAATCAGGTCGGCCAGTGATACTTTCTTGCCGCCGCTGGCGCTGGCATTAAACGCAGCTTGAATGGATTCCAGCGCAGACAGCACTTTGGCCAACTGTTGCGGCTGATTGGCTTCCCAGTCCTTCTGCGGAGCCAGGCGGATGCGGGCACCATTGGCGCCGCCACGACGATCGGAACCGCGGAAAGTGGAGGCCGAAGCCCAAGCGGTGCTGACCAGTTCACTTATCGACAGACCTGAAGCCAGAATCTGTGTTTTCAGTTCAGCGGCATCCTTGGCATCGATCAGGGTGTGGTTCACAGCAGGCACAGGGTCCTGCCAAATCAGATCTTCGGCCGGAACTTCCGGTCCAAGGTACAGGCACTTCGGACCCATGTCGCGGTGGGTCAGTTTGAACCATGCGCGAGCATAGGCATCGGCGAATTCCTCAGGGTTAGCCAGGAAGTGACGAGAGATTTTTTCGTAGGCCGGATCCATACGCAAAGACAGATCTGCAGTGGTCATGTGCGGCGGGTGCTTGATGCTCGGATCGTGTGCGTCCGGAATCATGTCTTCTGGAGCGACGTCCTTGGCGCGCCACTGGATGGCGCCGGCCGGGCTATTGACCTGTTCCCATTCGTACTTGAACAGGACCTTGAAATAACCCATGTCCCAAGTGGTTGGGTTCGGTTTCCATGCGCCTTCAAAGCCGCTGGTAGTGGTGTGGATACCATGACCGCTGCCGAATTTGTTAATCCAGCCAAAGCCCATTTCTTCCATCGGAGCGCCTTCGGGTTCCGCGCCAACCAGTGCCGGATCACCGGCGCCGTGCATTTTTCCGAAGGTGTGTCCGCCGGCGACCAGGGCCACGGTTTCGTAATCGTTCATTGCCATGCGTGCGAAGGTTTCACGGACATCGCGACCGGAAGCAACCGGATCGGGATTGCCATCCGGGCCTTGCGGATTCACATAGATCAGGCCCATCTGCACGGCGGCAAGCGGGTTTTCCAGATCGCGCTCTCCGCTGTAACGGCTGTCGGCTTTGTCACTGGTGGCCAGCCATTCCTTCTCGGCACCCCAGTAAATGTCTTCTTCCGGCGCCCAGATATCGGCGCGCCCGCCGCCGAAACCGAAGGTCTTGAAGCCCATCGTTTCCATGGCGACGTTGCCCGCGAGGATGAACAGATCGGCCCAGGAGATGGCGTTGCCGTATTTTTGTTTCAGCGGCCACAACAGGCGACGGGCTTTGTCCAAGTTTCCGTTGTCGGGCCAGGAGTTGAGCGGGGCGAAACGCTGGTTGCCGGTATTGCCACCACCGCGGCCATCGGCGGTGCGGTAGGTGCCGGCGGCATGCCAAGTCATGCGGATGAAAAGGCCGCCGTAGTGGCCCCAGTCCGCCGGCCACCAGTCCTGCGATTCGGTCATCAATGCCGCCATGTCTTTCTTAAGTGCCGCATAATCCAGCTTTTTGAAGGCTTCAGCGTAATCAAAATCCGGATCCATCGGATTCGATACCGACGGGTGTTGATGCAGGATGGACAGATTCAGCTGGTTAGGCCACCAGTCCGCGTTGGATTGGGCGCCATGGGTGGCGCGTGCGCCGCCGGCGGCGTGGAAGGGGCATTTCGATTCAGTAGACATGGTTCTCTCCTGGCGGGTTTATGGGATGCTTAAATGGTGCACTTGTTAAATGCATTTATCCAATTAATTAAATTAATAAAGTTAATAGATAAAAACTATTGAAAAAGGGATTATTTCGCTATTGGTAATTTTACGGGCACACGCGCCTCGCAAAATCCGTTGTTACAGAGGTATTTACGAATCAATGGCTGTGGCTGCGTCAGAAGATGGAATATTACATTCTGCTCCAGCGAGCCACGCACTGCCTGACTTCCCGGGCCGCTGGCCCAAATACCCACATCGTCACCGCCATGCGTTTCGGAGTTGCCCGGCACCAGAGCTTCTTGCATGAAATTCGGGTGTTCGGTATCTACATCGGTGAGATCGGGCCTGCCGGTAGCGGGCGCGAAATAGCCACCTGGATTATGGGGAAAGTTTTTGCTGCCCGCAGGCTGCAGACTGCTCTCGCCGCTATAGCCCGGTCCGTTGGCATACACCAGCGTGGTCATCGGTTTGCCCAGCAGGTCTTTCACCAAGCCTGGTGGCTCGTCTTCGCTGGATTTTCCGACCACTTTGCCTAAGATGGGGTTTCCCCGTTGCGGATAGCCGATAAAGCTCATGGTGTGGGAATGATCGGCAGTAACCAAAATAAGAGTATCGCTGTCCGAAGTCAGATCCGTAGCGGCTCGAACAGCGTCACTGAAGGCTATGGTATCGGTTAACGCACGAAAGGCATTGCCGGAATGGTGTGCATGGTCGATGCGGCCGCCCTCGACTACTAGAAAGAATCCGTTCGGATTTTTTTTCAGCAGGCCAATGGCTGTTCGGGTCATTTCGGCCAGGCTCGGTTCGTCTTCTTTGTCGGCAACGCGGTCGTATTCATAACTCAAGTGATCGCCATTGAACAGTCCGACCAGACGGCTGGCGTTGCCCGGATTGATTTTTGCAAGCGAGCTGCCGGTGAAGACGAAGGTGGTGGCCGGCTGCCGTTTCTGCCATTCGGCAACCAAATTGCGCTTGTCAGTTCGGGAGCCTTTGGCATTGTTATAGGCCGGATAACTGCCGGCCGGAAGGAACTTGTTCAAGCCGCCGCCCATCACCACATCAATACCGGTTCGGTTGGCGTATTGCAGCAACTGTTGTGCAATATCCAAGCAGCCTTGCGCCTTTGCCTCTGCAGGCATGTCGGCGTCGCTTTCCCAGTTACGTTCGCTGGTGTGTGCATAGGTAGCTGCCGGGGTGGCGTGGGTAATGCGTGTGGTGGTAACCACGCCGGTAGCCAAGCCGGCCGATTTTGCCAGGGTGATGGCGCTGGTCAAGGTATATTCCGGCTTGGCGCATTCGCCGCGGGCCGGAATTTGATTGACGCTGAGAAAGCCCATTCGGGTTTTTGCACCGGTGATCATGGCGGTCATGGTGCCGGCCGAATCCGGTGTCTGGCTGTCGGTGTTGTAGGTTTTGCTGAAAGCGGTGTTGTTGAAGGTTTCGAAGCTCAGGCGGTTTTCTTCGCCACTTTCCTTGCGTTGTTGCCCTTCATAAATCCTGGCCGCAGCTACGGTAGGAATGCTCATGCCATCGCCTACGAACAGAATGACATTCTTGGCTTTATATTTGTCAGCCCCGAGTGCGTGCGCACGCTCCGCACCTTGCATGAACCATGTTTGCGCCGATTCGTTGTTTTGTGAAGCCCATCCCGTTGACGTAAACAGCATGGCACTAAAGCAAAGTACAATACGAGAAGACTTTATCATGGCGATTCCTGCGGGCATGGCGTTAACAATGGTAAGGTGTCTATAGTACTACCATAAGGCATTTCGATGATTTATCTGGCCTCACAATCGCCTCGCCGGCGTGAATTGTTAACCCAGCTCGGCGTGGCTTTTGAGGTGATTTCGGTTGATGTGCATGAGGCACGCATGCCGGGCGAAAGTCCGCAAGGTTACATTGTCCGGGTGTCGCGCGAAAAGGCCGGCGCCGGTTTATTGGCGCTTGGCGGTATAAACGGAGCCGTGGTTTTGGGCGCCGATACCGATGTGGTATTGAACGATCAGGTATTGGGTAAACCGGAAGATGCGGCGGATGCAGAACATATGCTGCGCAGTCTGTCCGGCACCACGCATGATGTGTATACCGCGGTCTGGTTGGTTTCTTCCGGCAGGGAAGAGCATCGGTTGTCGCATACCCGGGTGCGCTTCGCGGATCTGTCCGAACAGGATATTCAGCGCTACATCGCTACCGGCGAACCGTTTGGCCGGGCCGGTGCTTATGCCATTCAAGGGTATGCCGGCGGATTCATCGCAGGCATCGAAGGCAGCTACACTGGCGTGATGGGCTTACCGGTATTCGAGACCTGCCAGTTGTTGCGGAACTTCAATGTGCCGGTGTGGTCGGAGTAGACATGCTTTCGAATGAAGAATTGCTGATCAATGTGACCCCGCGCGAAACCCGCGTGGCGGTTGTGGAAAGCGGCTTGCTGCAGGAACTGCAGATTGAGCGCAGTTCAAGGCGCGGCGTATTGGGCCATATTTACAAGGGCCGTGTGCAGCGTGTCATGCCCGGCATGCAGGCGGCTTTCGTCGACATCGGGCTGGAGCGCACGGCATTCCTGCATGCCTCCGATATTGCAAAGGTACAGCCGGATTCAGCGGCCGATGGCGAGACCAAGGCCCATCCGCCGATTACCTCTTTGGTGCATGAAGGCCAGGACATCGTGGTACAGGTCATCAAAGATCCCATCGGCAGTAAAGGTGCGCGACTAACCACCGAAATTTCCATCGCTTCGCGCTACCTGGTGTTGATTCCGGATGCCAAAACCGTTGGCATTTCCGCCCGGATTGAAGACGAAGGTGAACGGCAACGTTTGAAAAAGCTGGTACAAGGCCATGCCGAGCAAACCGGGTTCGGCTATATCGTGCGTACCAATGCCGAAGCGGCCAGTGCCGAGTACATCGCGCAGGACATTGCTTATCTGAGTCGGGCCAATGCCGTACTCCGGCAGCGCATGGTTTCGATGCCGGTCAGGGAATGCCTTTTTGAAGATCTGTCCCTGCCCATGCGTGCCGTTCGCGACATGCTGCATGCCGGTGTGGCCGCGGTACAGATTGATTCACGGGAATGCTTCGATAAAGTCAGCGCGTTCGCGGAACAGTTAATGCCCGAGCTGGCTGGCCGCATTCAACATTATTCAGGCTCCCGCCCGATATTCGATCTGTACGGCGTGGAAGATGAGATCACCCGTGCGCTTAATCAGGAAGTACCGTTGAAATCGGGCGGTTATCTGGTGTTTGACCAAACCGAGGCGATGACTTCGATTGACATCAACACCGGATCTTTTTTGGGTCAGAAAAATCTGGAAGAAACCGCGTACCGAACCAATCTGGAGGCGGCGCAGACGGTTGCCCGGCAATTGCGATTACGCAATCTCGGCGGCATCATCGTCATCGATTTCATCGATATGCAGGACGACGAGCACAAACGTCAGGTGCTGCGCACCTTGGAAAAGGGGCTGGCAAACGATCATGTCAAAACCACGGTGTACGATTTTTCACCGTTGGGCCTGATTGAAATGACACGAAAACGCACCGTTGAAAGCCTGCAACGGCAATTGTGCGAACCGTGCCCGGCCTGCAACGGGCGTGGCTATCTAAAAACTGCTGAAACGGTTATCTATGAAATATTCCGTGAAGTTACCCGTGCCGTACGTCAGTTCGAAGCGCAGAGAGTGATGGTGATGGCATCACCGACGGTGGTCGGGCGCATTACAGAAGAAGAGTCATCGGCAGTTGCCGAGCTTGAAGAATTCATAGGCAAGGAAATCCGTTTCCAGGCCGATGGGCAATACGCCCAGGATCAATTCGACGTGGTGTTGTCCTAGTATGTCAACGCCTTGGCGCCGCACCTTACGCATCACCCGGCGCACCTTGGGTTATGGTTTTCTTGTTCTGTTGATTGCGGCGGCATTGCTGGTCAGTGTCGCCAATTTGATGTTGCCGTATGTGGGCAACAACCCTGAGCGTTTGCAGGCCTGGCTGAGTGAACAGGTGGGGCAGCCGGTGACATTCAGCCAAAGTGAAACCGAGTGGACGCGCCGCGGGCCACGTATTCGTTTAAGCCAACTGAAAGTGGGTGAGAGTGATGCGGCGGTGGAAATCGCACGCGCGGAATTGTTGGTTTCGGTATATTCCGGCCTGTTTCCAAACCACCCTTTGACCGAATTGAAAGCTAAGGATCTGCATCTGCGCTTGGTACAGAATCCGGACGACAGCTGGCTCTTGTTGGGGGTTCCCCGGCAAAAGAACTCGACCGCCGATGCTTTGGATGTGCTGTCCGGTTTCGGCGAGTTGCAGGTAGAGCGTTCCGATCTGATTGTTGAGCCAAGACAGCACGCTGCCATTAAAATCCCGCGAATTGACATGCGTATGCAGGTTAAGGGTAACCGCCTGAAGGTGGGCTTGCGGGCTGAAGCCAGGCCCGGAGATTCGCCGCTGCAGCTCGTAGCCGATTTGGACCGACGTGATATGTCGGGAAAACTCTGGTTGGGTGGGGAAGATTTGCATGCACGGCATTGGCTGGCCTTGTTTCCGGGCTTGAAAGTGCCACCGGTGCAATCGAATAGCCGCCTAGCCATATGGGCCAGTATCGAGCGCCGACGACTGATGCGTTTGCGCGGTACGTTTGCAATGAACGATCTGGAAATTCTGCCGGATAAACCTTCCATTTTTCCATTCAGCCGTAATGAAGTCCTGTACGACAACATCGATGCCCAATGGTTGTGGCAACGTAACGGTACCCAAACACAATTGTCGATTCCGTCGGTGCAATTCCGCAAAGGCAAAACTACCCTGAAGGTGGAAGGCCTGCATGCTGTTAGCGATGGCAAACAATGGCAGGCCCGCATTAACCGTGCCGATTTGAATCCGGTGACCGTATTGATTCCCTTGACCAAAGGCGAGTTGCCGGCAGTAGAAGATTGGTTGAGTCAAGCTGCTATTGGCGGGGCCCTGCAGAGTCTGCAGGCATCCGGCACCGACGATTTTCGTGTATGGCGTGTGGCTGGACGCGCCAGCAATCTGGCGATGCAGCCGATTGGCAATGCGCCTGGGTTCCAAAAACTCAGCGGCAGTTTCGTCACTGATCAGAACGGCGGTGTCATGCGTTTCGGGCAGAACGATGTGGTGCTTGATTGGCCGATTTCCTTCGGGCGAACCGTTACCAGCCGGCTGGACGGTTCTGTGGCATGGTGGCGCGCCGGACCGGATTGGGTGCTGGGTGCGAAGAACCTGCATTGGCAAGGCGACGGTATGGCCTTGACGCTGGACACCCAGATGCACTTTGCCAAAGGCAGGAAAGCACCGTTACTGAATCTGTCGGCACGTTTGGCGCCGTTTGACTTCGCCACTGCCAAGCGATTCTGGTTAAGGCACCTGATGCCGAAAGCCAGTATTGATTGGTTGGATATGGCCTTGGTTGAGGGCGAGGTGCGCGATGGCGCGGTATTGATCAGCGGCGATTTGGCGGATTGGCCGTTTGCCAATAAGGCCGGGCGTTTCAGTGCGACCGCTACGGTGTTGGCTGAGCAAATGAAATTCGCGACCGATTGGCCAGCGGCGGAAAAAGCCCGCTTGAATGTCGATTTCAACGGCCCTGGATTTACCGCCATAGGCAATGCACGTTTTCTGGGGAATGCGGTTACGGTCAAGCCCAGTGGCATCGCCGTATTTACCGACTCTGAACTCAATATTGATGTGCACACCGACAGTGATTTCAAGCGACTGCAACCGGTACTGGCGAAAACGCCATTGAAAGACAAAGTGGGTGGTGTGGTTACCCGTTTAAGCGGAAGCGGACCGGTCAGTGCCGATGTGCAGATGTTGTTTCCCTTGAGCAAGGGCCTCGAATTCAACCGTATTGCCGGCGATATCGTATTCAAAAATACCGCCATAGCGTCAGCAGAGTGGAAACTGGCACTGCAGAACACACAAGGCTCGGCCCGCTTCGACAACGACGGCTTCATCGCCACCGGACTGCGCGCGCAAATGGCTCGTAATCCCGTAGCATTCGATCTGCGCATCGGCAAAGCGCATGTCACCGATGCCCGAAATCAACTGGAAGCCCGTTTGCAGGGCGCATTTACTGCCGAGTATCTATTAGCGTTCGACCCTTCCTTGCAGGATTTGAAATCGGTGATGAAAGGCAAAAGCCAGTGGCAGTTCGGTATCACTGCGCCACAGGGGGTGCCCTTGGAAAACGCGCCAATTCTGCTGACTGCGCAATCCGATCTGGTGGGCACACGTGTCAATCTACCGGCACCGCTGGATAAGCCTGCGGCAACGCCCCAGCCGTTTGTTTTCAAAACGGCATTGCCAGTGGAAAAAGGTACCGTCGAGTTCCGCATGGAGCCAACACTGCGCCTGTTGCTGAAGAAACCGAAAGATGCCCCGATGTCGGGCATTGCCATGCTCGGTGCGCAGGCACAGGGCACGCTTCCTGCCAAAGGCTTTAGCGTACTCGGGCAAACGGAAACATTGGACGTTCCGTCATGGATGGCCTTGGCCAAGAAAGCCGAAGGTGGGGTGGGCTTGCAGAAATTCGATGTGCGGGTAAACCATCTGCAACTGCTAGGGCAGGACTTCGGCGAAACCCGTTTGCAACTGCTGCCGTCACCGGCGTTGATGACAGTATTGGCCAGCGGGCAGCGATTGGACGGCAGTATTCGCCTTCCCGAGGCGGCCAACGAGCCGATTACCGGCAATTTCAGCCGTGTCCATTTCCAGCCTTCTGTTGCCATTTCCGAGCCGGCCGGCAATGATGCTGAGCCAGCCCCAATCGATTTCGGTAATCCGGCCGATCTGCCGCCATTGCGCGTGCGTATTGAAAGTCTGCGTTATGCCGGACTGGATCTGGGCCGCGCCGATCTGCAGGCTCAGCCGAATACACAAGGCTTGCAGATTCAGAAATTCACCACGCAATCGCCGCTGCTTTCTGTGAATGCCACCGGGTTATGGAAAGGCTCCGGTACAAATGCAACTACGGCTATTACCGCAGATATCAGCACGCCCAATGTTGGCAAGGTGCTTACCGCTTTGCAGTACAAAGGCGTAATCAATCGCGGCGTGGCAAAAACCCAACTTACCGGCGCATGGAAGGGCGCGCCGTCCGATTTTGGTTTGGCGGCATTCAAAGGCCAGATGACTTTGGACATCCGCGACGGA
The DNA here is from genome assembly GCA_024642445.1 of Gammaproteobacteria bacterium. Classification (GTDB taxonomy): domain Bacteria; phylum Pseudomonadota; class Gammaproteobacteria; order Xanthomonadales; family Xanthomonadaceae; genus Arenimonas. The sequence goes on from JAHEBG010000019.1 coordinate 9,374, forward strand.
CAGATTCTGGAAGTGGATCCCGGTGGTGGCCGGGTGTTGGGCCTGCTCAGTATTGCCGAATTGCCACGGCGCTTGAGCTTGGACTTCCGCGATTTCTTCAACAAGGGGCTGGCGTTCTCCAGTATTAAAGCGCAGATCAATTTCGATCAAGGCATGGCTACCACCCAGGATACCCGTATCGATGCGCCGGCCGCTGATATCCGCATCAGCGGCAGTACTGATCTGGTCAACGAGCGCTTCGACCAGCGGGTAACGGTACAACCGAAAGCTGGCAGCCTATTGCCGATTTTAGGCGCGGCCACGGCCGGCCCGATTGGTGCAGCAGCCGGTGTGGTTGCGCAGGCCGTACTTAACAAGCCTTTGAAGGAAGGCTCGGAAACGGTGTACCGAATTACCGGGCCATGGGCCAAACCCACGGTTGAAAAACTTCCGGACAAGAAAAAATGACGTTTAGGCTGGCATGGCTTGTGCTGCTGGTTGTGGCTCTATCGGCCTGCCAGCACCGGCCAGTGCGCAGTCCGCTGGCCGAATGGTCGCCTTCCAGCAACTTTGATGTTCGCAAGCCGCGCTTGATTGTATTGCATGCCACCGAAATGTCATCGGCCACTGCCGCATTGAACGTGTTGAAAACGCAGAATGCCTCGGGCAGAGTCAGTGCCCACTATTTGATTGCTGAAAGCGGGCACATCACCCAATTGGTTGGCGACGAGAGCCGCGCCTGGCATGCCGGCGCCGGCCGTTGGCAGGGCATCAACGACTTGAATTCCGTTTCCATCGGAATAGAACTGGACAACGACGGCAACGAAGCCTTTGCCCCGGAACAGATACGTGCTTTAGTCACGTTGCTGGCTGATCTGTGCCAACGTCACGGCATTTCCAAGCAGGCGGTCATTGGGCATGGCGATCTGGCACCCACCCGCAAGCGTGATCCCAGCGCGAAGTTTCCCTGGCAGCAATTGGCCGAAGCCGGTTTTGGCCTGTGGTATCCGGAAATCCTGGCAGAACCGCCCAGTGGTTTTGATGCCCACTTGGCATTGGCGGCCATCGGCTACGATACCCGCGATTTAGCGGCCGCCGTTCGCGCATTCCATCGCCATTTCAGAGCCATGGAAAGCGATGGCGAGGCTTTGGATGCCATCGATGCGAAAATACTGTTCCAACTCTCACAAAACCGCATTAATCCGTAGCGTGCCGTCAATGTTTCCGGTGCGCAGCCCGTTGCGGCAACCACACAATCAAAACCACAATCAGAACCATCAAAACCGCGGTTGCCGAATAGCGGCTGAGTTCTAAGCC
>JAHEBG010000275.1 GCA_024642445.1 Gammaproteobacteria bacterium
CCAAACATGCGCCGCTGATTACCCGCATCAAGCCGGGCTATGTGCGCGTGACCATGGCCGATGGCGAGCATCTCGAGTTTTACGTTTCCGGCGGCATCCTGGAAGTGCAGCCGCAGTTGGTGTCGGTTTTGGCCGATACCGCCGTGCGTGCCTCCGACTTGGACGAAGCCAAAGCCAAGCTGGCCAAGGAAGAAGCCGAGCGTGCGCTGGCCAATCGCTCAGAAGCCATGGAAATTGCCGAAGCGCAGAGCAAATTGGCCGAGGCCATGGCGCAGCTGCAGGCGCTGGAACGGCTCCGAAAGAACCTCAAGCATTGAACGAAAAACCGCCGAAAGGCGGTTTTTTTATAGCCAATATACAGTGGTGGGCTTATTAGACAATACAGCAAGCTATTTGCTGCCGAGCAGGGGCTGATTTTTTACTGTCTAGACAGGATGTATATTCAATAGACTCAATTGAAATAGAATGCATTGAGGCACCAAAACTAAACCCGTGGAGCACTTCAGTGATTTATCAGAATATAAGTCTAATAACGGCGTTTCTGTTGTTTTATAGTATTTTCGCCGGTCGTTTTGAAACGAGATATGTCAATGGCCCGTTGATGTTCCTATTGATTGGCTTGATCACGGGGCCGGCATTTTTGAATATCCTGCAAATTCATACCGGGAGCAACAGCTTTCGCGTACTGGCTGAAATTACCTTAGCCATTGTCTTGTTCACAGATGCCGCCAATGCCAATTTCTCTGTACTGCGGGCCAATAATTGGATTCCATTGAAACTGTTAATGATAGGCCTGCCATTATGCCTATTGGCAGGATGGCTGTTCGCGAAGATGCTGTTCCCAGACATGCCTTGGTTGGAGGCGGCAATCTTGGCCACGATATTAGCGCCAACCGATGCTGCGCTTGGCAAAGCGGTGGTTAGCAGCCCCAGTGTGCCTGCACCGGTTCGTGAAGGCCTAAATGCCGAAAGTGGCTTTAATGATGGCATTTGCGTGCCCGTCTTATTGCTCTTGCTGGCACTGATAGCACCTGAAGAACAACATAGTGGCACGTTGACCCTGGCCGTTGAACTGTTCATTGAAGAAATCGGCATCGGTCTTTTAGTGGCGATTTTCCTGTCGTACGTGACTATCCTATTGCTGCGGCATTCCAAGCGAATGCAATGGAACATGGCGCTGTGGCAGCAGTTGATCATGCCTAGCTTGGCGGTGTTGAGTTTCTCAATGGCGCAGTTGCTGGGTGGAAGCGGGTTCATAGCTGCATTTAGCTGTGGCATGTTAATCGGACTCCAACTTAGAGAAGCCAAAGAGCACTTTTTGCACAGTAACGAAGGATTCGGCGAACTGTTTTCTTTCTTGGTTTGGACGACATTCGGTGCGGCAGTCATCTTTGCGACATGGCCCTATTTCACCTGGAAAAGCTGGGTTTATGCTGCGACAAGCCTGACTGTATTGCGTATGGTTCCCGTTTGGATCTGTCTGGCGGGCAAAACAATGCCTGCAGAGCATCGATTGTTCATCGGCTGGTTTGGGCCGCGTGGATTAGCCAGCATCGTCTTCCTGATCATTGCCGGGCAATATAACTTGATTGCAAAAATGGAAATTTTCGCAACAGTCATAGCAACCATTATCCTGAGCGTCATATTGCATGGCATCACAGCTAAACCTTGGGTGGCGCGCATTAAAGCTCAGGCTTGAGGGTACTTCTGGGAGGCTATCCGTAAAAATCCCGAGCACAAGACAAAAAACCGCCGATTGGCGGTTTTCCCTTCCAGGCTACAGGGTATTCAGTGCCTGCCGGCTCGGGCATAATAGAGGCCTGTAGGAGATCCCATGCAAAAACCCCTTCATGTGGTAATTCTGGCGGCCGGTGAAGGCAAGCGCATGCGCTCGCTTCGGCCGAAAGTTCTGCAACGTATCGCCGGCAAGCCGATGCTTGGCCATACGGTGGCTACCGCCCGTCAGATCGGCGCTGAGGGCATTCATATTGTCTTTGGCCATGGTGGCGCGCAGGTGCAGGCCGAGTTTGCTGCTGAAACCGATTTGATTTGGGCTGAGCAACGCCAGCAACTGGGTACCGGTCACGCCGTGCAGCAGGCCATGCCCGGCATTCCCGAACAGGCACGGGTTCTGGTGTTGTATGCCGATGTGCCTTTAATTGCCCCGGAAACACTGCAAAACTTACTGCATACGGCCAGCGGTGGCACTGCCGTTCTGGTGGAAACCTTGGCAGACCCCACCGGCTACGGCCGCGTGATCCTTGATGACAAGGCGCACGTGCTGGCGATTGTGGAGCAGAAAGATGCTGATGATGCCCAGCGCGCCATTTGCCAGATCAATACCGGTGTGGTCTGTGCCAGTGCCGGCGATCTGAAGCGCTGGCTTGCCGGTTTGGGCAATAGCAACGCCCAGGGCGAATACTACCTGACCGATATCTTTGCCATGGCCGCGCATGAAGGTGCGCCGGCCAAAGCGGCATTCTGTTTGCACGCGGGAGAAGCCGACGGCGCCAACGATGCCGTGCAGCTGGCGGCATTGGAACGGCGTTACCAGGCCCGCCAGGCCGAAGCGTTGATGCGCCAAGGTGTGCGCTTTGCCGACCCTGGCCGTTTCGATTTGCGCGGCAATCTGCAGGTGGGCATGGATGTTGAGATTGATGTCAATGTCATCATCGAGGGCACGGTAGTTCTGCACGACGGCGTGCGCATTGGCCCTTTCTGCCGACTGAAAGATGTTGCCTTGGGTGCGGGCACCGTGGTGAAAGCCCATTGCGATTTTGAAGGCGTGGTTGCGGCGGCCGGTTGCACGCTAGGCCCGTTCGCGCGGCTGCGACCTGGCACCGAATTAGCGGAGGGTGTGCATATTG
>JAHEBG010000276.1 GCA_024642445.1 Gammaproteobacteria bacterium
TAATACCCTATGCTCGTATTGAGCTCCACGATTATTTCCAGCGTATTGCGCTAAGCCATTGATTCTATGAACCCGACCGCACCGCACGCCACCGAAGAACACGACATCGAGCCAATCGAGGCCACCGTGCCCGAACAACTGGCAGGTAAGCGTTTCGACCAAGCCCTCGCGGAAATGTTCCCGGAGTTTTCCCGTTCTCGCTTGACCGAGTGGATCAAGTCGGGAGACGCCTTGCTTGATGGCGAAACCGTGAAGCCCAAAGTAGCGGTGAACGGCGGTGAAACCGTAAGCCTGGCGGCAAAGCAGCAGGTGGAAACCGATGCTGTGGCCGAGGATATACCGCTGCAGATATTGTATTCCGATGCCGATGTGCTGGTGGTTAACAAGCCGGCCGGCCTAGTGGTGCATCCGGGTGCCGGCAACCCGCGCGGAACCATGGTTAATGCGCTGTTGCACTTTGATGCTGAAATGGCGCAATTGCCGCGAGCCGGTATTGTGCACCGTTTGGATAAGGACACCTCGGGACTGATGGTGGTAGCGCGTTCTTTGCGTGCACATGCCGGGTTGATTGAGCAGCTGTCATCGCGAACCGTGCACCGGCAATACGTGGCAGTAGTGCAGGGCCCGATGGTGGCTGGCAACACGGTCGATGCGCCCATCGACAGGCATTCGCATGACCGTGTGCGCATGGCCGTTGTTAAGGAGGGCGCAGGTCGCGAGGCGATTACCCATTACCGTGTACGCGAGCGTTTCCGTAGTCACACAGTGGTGGAATGCCGTTTGGAAACCGGTCGTACGCATCAAATTCGCGTACATATGGCCTATGTCAAACACCCGTTGATAGGTGATCCTTTGTACGGCGGCTCGTTCAAACTGCCTAAAGCCGCCAGCGAAGCCTTGGTGGAAACCCTTCGGGCTTTTCGCAGGCAAGCATTGCATGCCGAGAAACTGTCGTTTATCCATCCGGTAGGCGGTGAAGAGCTGAGCTTTGAAGCGCCGGTTCCCGACGATATGGTGCGCCTGATGGATGCCTTGCGCGAGGATACGCGCCTATTCAATGCCGGATGAGTGATTGCGTTCGCCCCAACTGGCCTTGTTCGCCTAGGGTGCAGGCCTTCACTACCACCCGCGATGGCCCAGGTGTTTCTTCATCGCCATTTAGCCGTTTTAATCTAGGCGCACGCTGTGGCGATGAGCCGGTTGCCGTGCACAGCAATCGCATCGCTCTGCAACAACATTATCAATTGCCCGGTGAACCGCTGTGGCTGCATCAAGTTCACGGTGTTGATGTGGTGATGGACGACGGTACCCGCGGCAATGAGCCTATGGCGGATGCGGCTTTAAGCACACTTGAGGGAAGTGTGCTTGCGGTGCTTACCGCCGATTGCCTTCCGGTGTTGTTCTGTAACCGTGAAGGAACAGAAATAGCTGCAGCCCATGCCGGATGGCGCGGCTTGGCGGACGGCATGCTCGAGTGCACGGTGCAGGCCATGACTTCGCCCCCGGAATCTCTACTGGCTTGGATTGGCCCTGCCGCAGGTGCCGCACACTATGAAATCGGTGAAGAGGTTCGGCAGGCATTTATGGCCCATAGCGCGCAGGCGGCCTCAGCATTTACTGCCACGCGGCCCGGACACTACCTAGTCGATCTGCCCGCGCTTGCCCGACAACGCTTGGCCGATGCAGGCGTGCATTCGGTTTTCGGAGGCGATTACTGCACCCTTTCCGATTCACGCTTTTATTCCCACCGCCGCGAGCAACGCACCGGGCGAATGGCCAGCGTGATCTGGCTAGAGAGCCCCCGTTCTGAGTAAAGCCTGAATGCCGGACTTGAACCCGACGCACTGAGCCCCCAAATATGGAGTAGGCGCTGCTTTCAGCGCAATCCTATCGAGGGGAAGACCCATGCGTATTGAAAAATTGACCAGTAAGTTCCAGCAGGCCTTGAGTGATGCCCAAAGTCTGGCGGTAGGCCGAGATCACAGCATGATCGAACCGGCCCATCTTTTGTTGGCTTTGCTGGATCAACAAGGCGGCAACAGTGCGCCGTTGTTGCGGCAGGCCGGCGTCAATATTTCGGCACTGAAGCAAAAATTGGCCGACATGTTGCAGGCGCTTCCCAAAGCCGCGGGCCAGGAAGGCCAGGTGTCGGTGGGCAATAGCTTGGCGCGCTTATTGAATGTCACCGATAAGTTGGCGCAGCAACATCAGGATCAATTCATAGCCAGTGAGTGGTTTTTGCTGGCGGCCGTTGATGACAAAAGCGACCTAGGCCCACTATTGAAAGCGGCCGGCGCTCAGAAGCCCGCCTTGGAATCCGCTATTCAGGCATTGCGCGGCGGCGAAACCGTGTCTGATGCCAACGCCGAGGAGAACCGCCAGGCCTTGGAAAAATATTGTATCGATCTGACCGCGCGCGCCGAAACCGGCAAACTCGATCCGGTCATTGGGCGCGACGAGGAAATTCGCCGTACCATTCAAGTGTTGCAACGCCGTACCAAAAACAATCCGGTACTGATCGGTGAGCCGGGGGTGGGTAAAACCGCCATCGTTGAAGGTCTGGCACAGCGCATCGTGCATGATGAAGTGCCAGAAGGCCTGCGTGGCCGCCGGGTGTTGGCATTGGATATGGGCGCCTTGATTGCCGGTGCCAAATTCCGCGGTGAGTTCGAGGAGCGCTTGAAATCGGTTCTCAGCGATCTCTCCAAGCAGGAGGGCAATGTCATCCTGTTCATAGATGAATTGCATACCATGGTGGGCGCCGGTAAAGGCGAGGGCGCCATGGATGCCGGCAATATGCTGAAGCCGGCGTTGGCCCGTGGCGAACTGCATTGCATCGGTGCCACCACTTTGGATGAATACC
>JAHEBG010000277.1 GCA_024642445.1 Gammaproteobacteria bacterium
TTTAGGCGACTGACGGCACATTAGGGGCATGTTTGACGAGGCGACAATGTCATGATACTTAAGGTAATAATTACTGCCGTAAGCCAGTCAGGGGAGCTTATGCAAAACCGCTTTCAATACCAAGTCGCTTTATTTTTGCTCATAGCCGGCTTTGCCGGCCACGGCCATGCCGAATTGGACTTGGGTCTCTGCCCCGAGGTTGATTACGCCTTGGATCCGAACGGCGACGGCTTTTATCTAAACGCCGATACAGCCCTTGCACTGACCGAAGCCAACAGCTGCATTGCCAACGGCTCAGACCGTGGTTACGCCAGCCGGGCTTTCGTATACCTGGAAATGAACAATATTGATTTAGCCAAAGCCGACGTCAGAACAGCACTCGCCAATGGTGAAGACCCTTACAGCGCCCATTCGGCGCAGTGTTTTACTGCATTGAAGGAAAATCAAGGGGATTATGCTAAAAGGGAAGAAACTACTGTTCTCTGTCAGGCAATGCTTAATGCAGACCCGAGCAAAGCCGGCGGACATTACGCCAGGGCCAAGCTCTATTACAGCCAGGGGCAATTGCAGCCAGCACTAACATCCATTGTAAATGCTGAAAATCTAGCGCCCAGTTCTGCACCCATCTGGATGGTAAAAATGTACATTCTTTTTGCATTAAACCGCAAGGAGGAGGCTAATGTGGCGATGTTGAAATTCGCAGATCTAATGTCCTCACAAAGAACAATTCGTGCTAAACCCAAGCCAGTCATCGCAAATAAAGCAGCTACTTCATCAGTCAGCAATGCCAGCAGCAGCGCCACCGGAAAAACCAGCACGCTCTGCCCAGACGGCCATGATTGCACGGTAATAAACTAGGAGATCAACATGATCCGTTGGTACATCGCAGCACCGCTTGTTGCCCTGGCACTTTCGTCTACGGCCAATGCCGTGACCGATTGGCGAACCTGCCCACCACGGCGCGATGCCAAAGGTTATAACCTTATTGTATTGTTCCACGACATCAATTGGGACAGAACGGATGAGCCAGACAAGAAGAGCAGAGTGGTCGATAAATTCTGCGCAAACGCCCGTTGGCTCGATCATTTTTACGAGGAGGGGAACGATCAGGGCACCGCCAATTTCGTAAAGTGCGACCGCCTGAAAGTCAGCTCCTTCCCACGCGACCCAGATTATATCTGGTGCGGCGACGACCACCCGGAGTTGCGCCAGGGCAGCAATTCTGCCGTAGCTACTCCGAAGCAGAGTCCGGTGCCACAGGCGGAGGAGAAGCCTGAAGCCAAGTGCAGTGCCCGCGACATTGAAGGCAACTGGAAGCGGGGCGATGGTGCGAGCATTGTACTTAACGGCATGAATCTAAAAGATGGCGGCCGTGCGTTGATGTTTAACAACCCCAACGGTTGGCCTGCCGGTGCATTCAAATTCAGCGGTATCAAACAGAAATCCGGGTGCGAATTCCAAGCCACATGCCAAACCGTGCACCGCAATTCCGCCGGTGGCGGTTACAACATCAGCAAAGAATCCTGCACTTTGGTGCTGGACAAGAAAGCCGGCACATTGAAAGCACCGGGCAGTCATGGCAGCTACACGCGTTAGCAGCCGGAAATTCCCGACTGCTCAAAAGTTCAATGCGGGTTATACCCTGCGCGGATAATCGGTATAGCCCTCTGCCCCGCCGCCGTAATACAAGGCCATACGGCCTTCGTTCAGGGCATGGCCGCCTTGCAGGCGCTCCGGTAAATCCGGGTTGGCTATAAACGGCCGACCAAACGCCACCGCATCAATCAGGCCTTGCTCTAACAGCGGTTGGGCTTTTTCCACGGTGTAATTGCCGGCGGCAATAATCACACCCGGAAAGGCGTGGCGCAGGGCTTGCCGGAATTCGGTATTCAAGGCCGGGCCACCGGCCCAATCGGGTTCCGATAAATGCACATAACCCAAACCGCGCTTGGCAAATTCGCTGGCCAAGTACAAGCCCATTTCCAAGCCGGCGCTGTCGTCCAAGCCATTGAACAGGCCCAAGGGCGAAATGCGGATTCCAACACGGGCTGCGTCCCATTCGCCAATCACCGCATCCACCACTTCTAAACATAAACGCGCGCGATTTTCCAGACTGCCGCCGTAGTGGTCGGTGCGGAAATTGCTTTCTTCCGACATGAATTGGTGCAGCAGATAGCCGTGCGCGGCATGAATTTCCACCATATCGAATCCGGCGTCCCGTGAATTGCGGGTGGCTACGCGGTACTCTTCCAGCAAACGCGGGATTTCATCGGTTCGCAATGCCCGTGGCGTGCTGCAGGCAATACGCACCATGTTGCCGTTTTCATCTTTCACCGTGGTTTTGTTCTGATACGGCTTATCCGATGCCGATACCGGCGCTTGGCCATCCAACTGAAGGCTGGTGTGCGATACGCGCCCCACATGCCAGAGCTGCATGCAGATCAAGCCGCCTTCGGCATGTACGGCCTGGGTTACGGTTTTCCAACCGGCCACCTGTTCGGCGCTGTAAATGCCCGGGGTATCGGCATAGCCTTTGCCTTCCGGAGAAATCTGGCTGGCTTCGGTAATCACCAAGCCGGCACTGGCACGCTGACGGTAATATTCAGCCATCAAGGCCGTAGGTACATCGCCGGGTTGGCCGGCACGCATACGGGTTAAGGGCGCCATCAGCACTCGGTTTTTTAGGGTCAGGGGCCCTACGGCAAGGGCATCAAAAACAGAAACAGACATGCAGTACTCCAGAAATTCGACCAAAGGGGGTAAAGGCGGTACACTTTTTTACTCCCTCAGACATTAAGGCAATTCCATGGAAATCAAGGTGAAGACGGCGCTATCTTT
>JAHEBG010000278.1 GCA_024642445.1 Gammaproteobacteria bacterium
AAAAATGCAGGCCGACTCCGGCGAGCAGGCGCGCTTCAATGCCTTGCTCACACGCTTTACTGAGCCCAAGGCCGAGGCGCATTTGCAGCGCGATCTGAATGCTAAAATAAAGCCAATAAATAGCGAAATTGAGAGCAAATGGCCGCTGATGCAGACAAGTTTGACACTTTTGCTGCAAGGTTGGGTAGAAACCAATCCGCAATTAAGCGCTACTGAAAAAGCCCATGGCAAGGCCTTGGTCAAAGCCATCATTTCCCAAATGCCGGCCGAATGGTTGCAAGACCAAACGCTTCGACAAAAGGCGTTTAATCAAATGGTGCGCATCGCCCGCGATACCGAAGTGCCCGATTATCAGGCATATTCGGCATTGAATTATTCGCAGTTTAACGGCAAGTTAGCGCATTTTATTGACGGATTGAAGGCATTAGGCCGCATTTACGGACTGGATTGGAATGCCGGAATACAGCGTCGCACCTTGCAAGTCATTGCCCAATCCGGAAAAACAGCAACCGTACGCATTCGCTACCCTTTGGGCAAAAAATGGGTAGAATTCCCCATGGATCTCATTGAGTATCAGGGCCGGTGGTATGACGCCTCGGCAGCCCAGCTGCTGAACGACACGCTTGCCACCCCTTAAGCCCCGCCTATGCCTGACGCGACGCAAGCCCCGTTGAATTTTCCTGCGCAGTATGAAAAGCCGCCGTTGTGGCTGCGTATTGCTGCCCGGTTTGTTAAGCCTTGGGTGGATATTTCGCGTGAGCCCGAAGTGCCGCCGTTTCAGGTGGATCGCCCGATTTGTTATGTGTTGGAAAGTTACGGGCTTACCAATCTGCTGATTCTGGACCGGGCTTGCCGGGAAGCGGGCCTGCCTTCGCCCCTGGCTTCATTGCCGGGCAATCCTCTGGGCCGTAAGCGCTCTTATATAGCATTGTCGCGCCGTGGCGGCGCCGGTGCCATATCCGCACGGCAGAACAAGCGCCATTCCGACGGCTTATCGCGCCTGTTGATGGCGCACCGCCTGTACCCGAATCAGGATGTGCAGCTGGTACCGGTCTCGATTTTCGTGGGCCGCGCACCCACTCGCCAATCGGGCTGGTTTTCGGTACTGTTTTCGGAGAACTGGGCTTTGGTCGGGCGTTTCCGGCGTTTTGTCTCCATTTTATTGAACGGCCGTGACACCCATGTCCGTTTTGCACCCAGCTTCCGAGTGCGCGACATTTTGTCCGAAGACATTCCACACGAACGTATGGTGCGGAAAGTCCAGCGTGTGTTGCGTGCGTATCTGCGCAAGGTGCGTGCTGCGGTCATCGGCCCCGATTTGTCGACCCGGCGTCTGCTGGTTGATCGCGTGCTGGACGCCGAGCCGGTGCGCAAAGCCATTGCCGAGCAGGCCCGTCGCGACAAAACACCGTACCGCGAAGCCTGGAAAAAAGCGCATCAATGCGCCTGGGAAATCGCCGCCGATTATTCGCACCCCTTGGTGCGCTCCTTGTCGTTTGCGCTTACCGGGTTCTGGAATCGTATTTACGACGGCGTGGTGGTGCACCATATGGATGCCCTCAAAGAAGTAGCGCCCGGCCATGAAGTGGTATATGTGCCCTGCCACCGTAGCCATATGGATTACCTGCTACTCAGCTACCTGCTCTACACCAAGGGCATGGTGCCGCCGCACATTGCAGCCGGGGTTAACCTCAATCTTCCGGTGATTGGCCCGATTCTGCGCAAGGGCGGTGCTTTCTTCCTGCGCCGAAGCTTTCGTGCAAATGCCGTATATTCGGCGGTGTTTTCCGAGTATGTGGCGCAGCTGGTGGGCGGCGGGTATTCGCTGGAATACTTTATTGAAGGCGGGCGTTCACGCACCGGCCGCCTGTTGGCACCGAAGGGCGGGATGATCGCCATGACCGTAAAAGCCTATATGCGTGCACCGCAGCGCCCTGTGGTGTTCCAGCCGGTGTATATCGGTTACGAACGCCTGATTGAAGGCAAGAGCTATCTGGATGAGCTCTCTGGGCAAAGCAAGCAGAAGGAAACCATCTGGGCGCTGATCAAGGCCGCCTTTGAAGTGCTGCGCGAACATTACGGCAAGGTCACCGTGAATTTCGGCGAGCCGGTGTATTTGAACGACAGCTTGGCCAAGCATGCACCGAATTGGCGCGAAGAACGTGATAGCGAAGGCGAGGGCAAGCAGCCGTGGATGTCCGGCCTGGTCGATGAGCTGGCACACAACATCCATGTCAACATCAACCGCGCCGCCGACGTCAACCCGATCAATTTGCTAGCACTGGCGTTGCTATCAACACCCAAGCACGCCATGGATGAAACCGATCTGATTAAACAGATTGAATTGTCCAAGCGCATTCTGGAATGTGAGCCTTATGGCCCACGGGTAACGGTCACTGCCATGAACGCCCAGGCCATCATTGCCTACGGTGAAGAAATGGGCGTGGTCTGCCGCACCAGCCATCCGCTGGGCGATGTGCTTTCCATGCAGGGTGAAACAGGGGTCTTGCAGAGTTATTTCAAAAATAACGTATTGCACCTGTTCAGTGCTGCGGCTTGGATTGCGCTGTGTTTCCAGAATAACCGGCGCTTGTCGCGCAGCGGTCTGGTTCGTTTGGGTTTGAACGTGTATCCGTTCATGCAAAACGAATTGTTTTTGCCCTGGAACGGCGTTGAGTTCGCCGATCGACTCAACCGCACCATCGACTTGTTCGTACGCGAAGGCATACTGACCGAGGCCAGCGAAGACCGCGAAACCCTGTTCCGCGCCGCCGGCCAGACCGACGAAGTGTTCCATCTGCGTGCAATTGCGCACAGCATGCAGCAGGCGTTCGAGC
>JAHEBG010000279.1 GCA_024642445.1 Gammaproteobacteria bacterium
ACCCGTGTGGAGCTGCTTTCGCAAAGTGAAACGGCTCGCAATGCCGCGTATGCCAAAGCCTTAGTGCAGGTGGTCAACCAGCTGACCGGGCGCACCGATGCCGGCCGCAATCCGGTGATTCGTGGCGCCTTGGTCAACGCGCCCAAATGGGTGAAAAAAGCCGCGCGTAATGAAGGTGCTTCCGACAATGAAGGCAACACCCTGGTGGGCGGTGCGCCGGTGCTTAAAGCCAGCCTTCGCGTTGAGTTCGACCCCAATCCGGTGGATTCCTTGATTGCAGCCGCCGGATTCAAATACTGGACCGGCGAGCGCCCGAAGCCGATGTTGTGGCTGAGCATTGACGACGGCCGTGGCCCGCGTCTGGTCACGGTAAAACAGTTGAATGTCATCAAATCCTTGGCCGACCGCGGCATTGCGCGCGGCATCCGTTTTCTGGTGCCGCCCGGCAGTGAAGCCGATCAATTGGCCTTACCGGCCATTTTGAATCTTGACGGAAAAGCCTTGGCCGTAACCAATGCCCGTTACGGCAACGACACCTTTCTAATCGGTAAAGTCTACCGTTCGGTCAGCGGTTGGTCGGCATGGTGGGCGCTGTGGCAGGATAATGAAGAATTGGCGCGTTGGCCGGTCACCAAGGCCGATGCCCGCGCCGTGATTGCCACCGGCGCTGACAACGTGGCCGACTATCTGGCTAAGCGCGATGCCACACGTTTGGACGAAGGCCGTTCGGGTCTGGTGTACATGGAAATCAACGGTATTCGCTCCACCGAAGACTACGCGCGCGGTATCGGCTACTTGCAATCCCACGCCTCTGTGCGTGATCTGGATATTGTCCGGGCCGAGCCTGGCCGGCTGTTGGTGCGCGTAGATTTGCGCAGTGGCGTCAATGCCTTCCGCGGTCTGATGCGTTCCGGTAGCACGCTGTTGCCTCTGGGCCAAGCGCCATTGTCTTCGGCTGATATCCGGTCAAGTGCTACCGACGATGCCGACGCCGAGGATGCCGGAAGGCAGGCGTCCATGGAGCGCTTCAGCCTACGTAACCCGGGTGGGCTGCCATGATTGCCTTGAAATGGCAATTGCCCTTGATTCTGTTGGCGCTGGCGTTGGCCTTGTGGCTGCTCAGCCCGATTTTGCCGCCGTTCATCGCCGCGCTGTTGCTGGCCTGGCTGGGCAACCCGTGGGTTGAACGTTTGGTGCGTGCCGGCCGAAGCCGTAATACTGCGGTGCTGCTGGTGTTTACATTAATTGCATTGCTCTCGGTGTTGATGTTGCTGGTGTTGCTGCCGTTGCTGTGGCAGCAGTTGATTTCCCTGCTCAACGGTTTGCCGGGTTTAGCCGCTTGGGTACAGGACCATGCCTTGCCCTGGGTTGCCGACAAGCTCAATAAGGACGTAGCGGACCTGCTGGATCCGGGCAGTGCCACCCAGGCTTTGCAGAAACATTGGCAGGAGGTTGGCAGTTTTGCCACATGGATGCTCGGCAAAGCCGGTAAGTCTTCCATGGCCGTAGTCTTGTTTCTGTCCAATTTGGTACTTTTGCCCATATTAAGTTATTACTTCCTGCGCGATTGGCATCGGATGGTGGGTGGCATACGGCGCATGATTCCGCGCGTTCATGAAGCCAAGACAGTACAGCTGGCCGGTGAAGCTGACGATGTTCTCGGCGCGTTTCTGCGCGGACAAATGCTGGTCATGGTTTCCTTGGGCGCCATTTACGCCATTGGTCTTTGGCTGGTTGGGCTCAAATCCGGACTGCTGATCGGCTTCATCGCCGGCATGGTCAGTTTTGTGCCGTATTTGGGGGCGCTGGTGGGCATTATTGCTGCGGTCATCGCCACATTAATCCAATACGGCGATATCAACCATCTGATTTGGGTTGCGCTGGTCTTTATTTTGGGGCAGTTGATAGAAAGCTATGTGTTGACACCCAAGCTGGTCGGTGACCGCATCGGCTTGCATCCGGTGGCGGTGATATTCGCCATTATGGCCGGCGGCCAATTGTTTGGATTCATCGGCGTGCTGCTGGCCTTGCCGGCTGCGGCTGTACTGAATGTGCTGTTCCAGCATGGCATGGCCCGCTATTACCAAAGCCGGGTCTATGGCGCAACCGCTTCGCCCGGGCCGGTACCGGAAAGGCCGGATGTGTGAACTCGCAATTGCCGTTGGCTTTCAAGGCATTGTCCGATCAGCGCTTCATTGATTTTCTGGGTCAGGAATCGGTACGTACAGCGTTAGAGCAAGCCGCCGAATTGAAAAGCGAACATGCCGTGTTTCTGGCCGGTGCCAGCGGCTCGGGTAAGAGCCATTTGCTGCAAGCGGCAGTGAACCATGCCAGCGCGCTGGGCACGCAGGCTGCCTATGTGCCTTTGGCGCGGTTGCAGGGCATGTTGCCGCAGGTGCTGGAAGGCTTTGAATTGCACGACCTGGTCTGCCTGGACGATGTGGATGCCATCGCCGGCAATCGCAGCGATGAAGAAGCCCTGTTTCATTTTTATAACCGCGCTAAAGCCCAAGGCGCTTGTTTGATTTTTGCCGGGCAACACATGCCGGAAAATCTGGGCCTCACCTTGCCTGATTTGGTCTCGCGATTACAGCAAGGACTACGCCTGAACCTTTCGGTGCTGGATGAGCAGGGCAAGCGCCTGGTGTTGCAACGCCGCGCCAGCCGCCGAGGCCTTCAGCTTGACGATGCCGTGACCGATTTTCTGTTCACCCGGGTGAGTCGTGATCTGCACACCTTGAGTGAATTGCTGGACCGTCTGGACCATGCCAGTTTGGCGGCACAACGGCGCTTGACCGTGCCGTTCATCAAAACCGTTATTGCA
>JAHEBG010000280.1 GCA_024642445.1 Gammaproteobacteria bacterium
TGCCGATGAATCCAACCTCAATGTGGTCGCCTCCGATTCTGTTGGTGGCAACGTTACCTTGCGGCTGGTCAATGTGCCTTGGGATCAGGCCTTGGAAATCATTTTGCGCGCCAAAGGTCTGGACAAGCGCCGTGACGGCAATGTCATCTGGATTGGCCCGCAATCTGAGTTGGCCCAGTATGAACAGGCAAAAGAAGATGCCCGTATTGCCCTAGAAACCCGTGAAGAAACAGTAACCGAATATATTGCCATCAACTACGGCAACGCCGAAGCCATAGCCAAAGCCTTGACTGAAGGTTCGAAAGGCGGTGGCGGTGGTGGTAGCGGTGGCGGTGGCGGTTCGAACTCGCAAAACAGCTTCCTTTCTCCGCGCGGTAGTATCGGGTTCGACGCCCGTACCAATACCCTGTTGGTAATTGATATTCCAAAAAAACTCATGGAAATCAAAAAACTGCTCGCCGTACTTGATCGCCCGGTTGATCAAGTGATGATTGAGGCCCGTATTGTGGTAGCGCAAGACTCCTTCGGCCGCGAATTGGGCGCCCGTTTCGGCATCAATGACCGTTACCCGATTGATGCTACCAATCCTGGCGTAACCCGTGATTCCGGCTTCAATTCCAGCCTGCCGCTGTCCAATCCTGCGGGCATCCTGAACTTCAGTATTCTGGGCCGTAATACGTCCCTGGATTTGGAGCTGCAAGCCATGGAAACCAAAGGCCGCGGCGAAGTCATCTCCAATCCGCGTGTGATTACATCGAATCAAAAAGAGGCCGTAATCAGCCAAGGCGATGAAATTGGCTATGTCACTACCCAGGCATCGGGAACTACCACCGTTCCGCAGGCAACGGTGCAGTTCAAGGAAGTCTTGTTGGAGCTGAAAGTGACCCCAACCATTACCCAGGATGGGCGCGTTTTCCTTGATTTGTCAGTTAAAAAAGACGAAGTCAAAGACTTCCTGTCCACACCAACCGGTGATATTCCGCAAATCCAGAAACGCACGGTAACCACCGCAGTATTGGTGGATGATGGCCAAACCGTGGTTATCGGCGGCGTCTATGAATTCAAGAACCGCGAAGATGTTAGCAAAGTGCCGTTCTTGGGTGACATTCCGTTCTTCGGCAATCTGTTCAAGAAAACCGGAAAAAGCCAGGACAAAGCCGAGTTGCTGATTTTCGTGACACCGCGCGTCATCAAGCCGATGCCGCGTTCGAAATAATCGACCGGTTCCTTAAATGAAAAAGGCCGCGAATGCGGCCTTTTTCATGTGCCAGCCAAGCCAAAGCGGAATCGGGTAAAATAGCGACTAACCCGTTAAGAGTAGAAATCATGAGTGCTTCGCGCAGAGATTTGGCTAATGCCATCCGTTTTCTTGCCATTGATGCGGTCGAAGCGGCCAAATCCGGGCATCCGGGCATGCCGATGGGCATGGCGGATATTGCAGAAGTACTTTGGAATGATTTTTACAAGCATAATCCGAACCATCCGAAATGGTTCAATCGCGATCGTTTCGTGCTATCCAATGGCCACGGCTCCATGTTGCATTATGCGCTGCTGCATTTGGCCGGCTACGATCTGCCTATCGAGGAATTGAAGCGATTCCGGCAACTGCATTCACGCACTGCAGGCCATCCCGAAGCCTCGGAAACCCCGGGGGTAGAGACCACAACCGGTCCGTTAGGTCAGGGTTTAGCCAACGCTGTGGGATTTGCATTGGCCGAAAAACTGTTGGCGCAACGTTTCAACCGGCCCGAGTTTGACCTGATTGACCATAACACCTGGGTGTTTCTGGGTGACGGTTGCTTAATGGAAGGCATTTCCCATGAAGCGGCCTCGTTGGCAGGCACCTGGGGTTTGGGAAAACTGATCTGTTTCTGGGACGATAACAAAATATCCATTGACGGAAATACCGACGGCTGGTTTACCGACGATTCCGCTGCGCGATTCGAAGCTTATGGCTGGCAGGTGATCAGGCATGTGGACGGCCATGATCCTGTGGAAATACGTCAAGCCATTGTTACCGCACAAGCGGAAACCGCCAAACCAACACTGATTTGTTGCCGCACTACCATAGGTTTTGGCTCACCAAATAAGCAGGGCAAGGAAAGTGCCCATGGCGCCCCCTTAGGTAAGGAAGAAATCGCACTGACCCGAGCGCAGCTGAATTGGCCGCATGCGCCGTTCGAGATTCCGCAAACGATTTACGATGGCTGGCGTGCCGGCAACACCGGCACCGTTCGCGAAGAAAACTGGAATCGCCTGTTCGATCGTTATGCCGAACTGTATCCGATGCAAGCAGAGGAACTGCTGCGTCGCAGCCAGGGACTGTTGCCCGCGTCATTTGACGATATAGCTTCGGACTATATTGCTAAGTTGCAGGCCGAGGGCCCGGTTGTGGCCTCCCGTAAAGCTTCGCAAATGGCAATAGAAACCTTTGCGCCGCACCTGCCTGAGTTGGTGGGCGGATCAGCCGATTTGGCGCATTCCAACCTTACCCTGTGGAAAGGCTCGAAATCCGTTGCCGGCAACGATGCCGATGCCAATTATGTGTACTACGGTGTTCGCGAGTTCGGCATGAGCGCCATCGCCAACGGTCTGGCTCTGCACGGCGGATTCCTGCCCTACGATGCCACCTTCCTGGTGTTCTCCGATTATTCACGCAACGCCTTACGTATGTCGGCGCTGATTCCTGCGAATGCTATCCATGTGTTTACCCATGATTCCATCGGGCTCGGTGAAGACGGCCCCACACATCAGCCGATCGAACACATGGCGTCCTTGCGTTACATTCCCAACAACGATGTCTGGCGCCCGTGCGATG
>JAHEBG010000281.1 GCA_024642445.1 Gammaproteobacteria bacterium
TCTTCGTTGGCCTTGGCCAGAATGATGCCGCCACGCGGACCGCGCAGGGTTTTGTGGGTGGTCGAGGTCACCACATCGGCATGCGGCACCGGATTGGGGTACACACCGGCGGCCACCAGGCCGGCCACATGCGCCATATCCACAAAGAAGTAGGCACCGACCGATTTGGCGATTTCGGCCAAACGCGCCCAATCGACGATCTGCGAATACGCCGAGAACCCGCCAATCAACATTTTGGGCTGGTGCTCGGTGGCCAAGCGCTGTACTTCGTCATAATCAATCAGGCCGTTCTCATCCACGCCGTATTGCACCGCGTTGTAGATTTTGCCGGAGAAATTCACTTTGGCACCGTGGGTCAAATGGCCGCCGTGTGCCAGACTCATGCCCAGCACGGTATCGCCCGGATTGAGCAAAGCCATGTACACCGCAATATTGGCCGACGAACCCGAATGCGGCTGCACATTGGCGTAATCGGCGCCGAACAGTTCTTTGGCACGGGCTATGGCCAAGGCTTCGGCCACATCCACGTATTCGCAACCGCCGTAATAGCGCTTGCCCGGGTAGCCTTCGGCGTATTTGTTGGTCAGCACGCTGCCTTGCGCTTCCAAAACGCGTGGGCTGGTGTAGTTCTCCGAGGCAATCAGCTCAACGTGGTCTTCCTGGCGTTGGCGCTCATGGGCAATGGCTTGGGCAAGTTCGGGGTCGTACTGGGCAATGCTTTGGCTGCGGGAAAACATGAAAGGCCTCGGGTGCATGGGTTCAGCCTAGAATTGTAGCCTCTGCGCCCGCGCGGGGCTAGCCGAAACTGGCGAAAAACCCCTAAATAAGCGATAATTGCCGCCTATCCAACGCCATATATCGGGCTTAGCCCAGGAATCCGCATGCAATACATTTACACCATGATCGGCGTCTCCAAAACCGTGCCGCCGAAGCGCGAAATCATCAAAGACATTTCGCTCAGCTTCTTCCCGGGCGCCAAAATCGGCCTGCTCGGCCTGAACGGCGCCGGTAAATCCACCGTGCTGCGCATCATGGCCGGCGTGGATACCGACTTCACCGGCGAAGCCCGCCCGCAACCGGGCATTAAAGTGGGCTATCTGGAGCAAGAACCGCGCCTGAACCCGGAACACACCGTGCGCCAAGCCGTGGAAGAAGGCGTGGGCGAATTGCTGCACGCGCAAGCCGAGCTCGACGCCGTGTACGCCGCCTATGCCGAAGAAGACGCCGATTTCGACAAACTGGCCGCCAAACAGCAGCGCCTTGAAGCGATTTTGGCCAGCGGCGATGCCGACACCTTGGAGCAACAACTGGAAGTGGCGGCCGATGCCCTGCGCATTCCGGCCTGGGATGCCATGTGCGGCAAACTCTCCGGCGGTGAAAAACGCCGTGTGGCGCTGTGCCGCCTGCTGCTGAGCAAGCCCGATATGCTGCTGCTCGACGAACCGACCAACCATTTGGACGCCGAATCGGTGGAATGGCTGGAACAATTTCTGGCGCGCTACACCGGCACCGTGGTGGCGGTTACCCACGACCGTTACTTCCTGGAAAACGTGGCCGAATGGATTCTGGAACTGGACCGCGGCCGCGGCATTCCGTGGAAAGGCAACTACACCGCGTGGCTGGAACAAAAAGGCGATCGCCTGAAACGCGAAGAGTCGGCCGAGTCGGCCCGCCAGAAAGCGCTTGCCAAAGAATTGCAGTGGGTACGCAGCAATGCCAAGGGCGGCCGCAGCAAAGGCAAAGCGCGCTTGGCACGCTTTGAAGAACTGAATGCGCAGGAATACCAGAAGCGCAACGAAACCAACGAGATCTTCATTCCACCGGGCGAGCGCTTGGGCGATCGCGTGATTGAATTCAAGAACGTCTCGAAATCGTTCGGCGACCGCTTGCTGATTGACGACCTGAGCTTCCAAGTGCCGCCGGGCGCCATTGTCGGTATTATCGGCCCGAACGGCGCCGGTAAATCCACCTTCTTCAAGATGATCACCGGCCAGGAAAAGCCCGACAAAGGCGAGGTCAACATCGGCCATACCGTGAAAATCGCGTATGTCGATCAAAGCCGCGATTCGCTGCAAGCCGGGCAAAACGTGTGGCAGGCGGTTTCCGGCGGTTCCGATATCATCACCATCGGCAAAACCGAAATCCAGTCGCGCGCCTACATTGGCCGCTTCAACTTCAAAGGCTCGGACCAGCAGAAACTGGTGGAAACCCTGTCCGGCGGTGAACGCGGCCGTTTGCACATGGCGCAGACCCTGCTGCAGGGCGGCAACGTGTTGCTGCTCGACGAACCGTCCAACGACCTGGACATTGAAACCCTGCGTGCGCTGGAAGACGCCATTCTGGAATTCCCCGGTTGCGCCATGATCATCTCGCACGACCGTTGGTTCCTTGACCGTATTGCCACCCACATTCTGGCCTTTGAAGGCGATTCGCACGTGGAATTCTTCCCCGGCAATTACAAAGAATACGAAGAAGACAAGAAGCACCGTTTGGGCGATGAAGGCGCGCAGCCGCACCGCTTGCGCTACAAGGCACTCAAATAAATGGGTTTCATTGCACGCATCAACGCCGCGCAACAGGCTAACAACAGTCTGTTGTGCGTGGGCTGGGATCCGGAGCTGGAAAAATTTCCGGCGCACCTGCAAGCCCAGCCCGATGCGCTGTTCGATTTCTTCAAAGCCATCATCGATGCCACCGCCGATGCGGTGTGTTGCTACAAACCGCAGATTGCGCACTTTGCCGCGTTGGGTGCGGAAGACGCGCTGCTGCGCCTGATTCAATACACGCAAGCCCACTACCCGCA
>JAHEBG010000282.1 GCA_024642445.1 Gammaproteobacteria bacterium
GTCTTACACTGCCGAGTGCACCTGAAACCGCAACACAATGCAATTGCTCTTTATGCCGCCGCACAGGGGGGATTCTTTCTTACTACCCGTTTGGATCGGTAACCATTGAAGGCCATCCGGAAAATACCGAGAGTTATGTCTGGGGTGATCGCACACTGCGCAATGTGCGCTGCAAAACCTGCGGCATTTTTACCCACTGGGAACCGTTGGAAGCCACTGCCGGTGCACGGCATGGCGTAAATCTGCGCAACTTTGAGCCTGCATTATTGGCAGCAGTACAAATTAAACGCTTTGACGGCGCGGACACCTGGAAATTTCTGGATTGATCCACACGTATTGATGCCTGCTCAGCCGCCCAATACCTTACCCACGCTACCGGCACCGCTTTGCCTGTCAGCAACATAAAAGTACTTCATTAAATAGAGTTAATACTCAAAACTTTGATATTAACAACACTCATAGTGACTATACGAAGATTTAATTTCATATCCCCGGCCATTTCATAGAGAGTAAAACGTACACCCGCCTTTCAACCGCGGACGCAGTGTGTCTTGACTGCCCCGCAAGGAGTGTCTGTCTTTGCCTGATGTGCGTGAGCTTGCCTACAAAGCCCAAGGCCTTCCCCCGGCTCAAGGCCTTTATCACCCTGAAAACGAGAAAGACGCCTGCGGCGTAGGCTTCATCTGCAACCTCAATGGCGAGCAATCGCACCGCATTATTTTCGACGCCATACAAATCCTGACCCGGCTCAGCCACCGCGGCGCCTCGTCCAGTGATAACCGTACCGGCGATGGTGCCGGCCTGTGCATCCAGATTCCGGACACGTTCTGCAGAAACGTGGCGCAATCGCTGGATATTCTGTTGCCCTTGCCGGGCGACTACGCAACCGGCCTGTTTTTTCTGCCCACCATGGCGGCCGAACGGGTATGGTGCCAACAGCAATTGGAACAACTCTGCCGCGCCCATGGCCAACGCTTTCTGGGCTGGCGCGAACTGCCGGTGGACCGCAACGCACTGGGCGAAATCGCCGCACGCAGTGAACCCAGCATCTGGCAGATGTTCATTGCCCGAAACATTGCCGCCACACCGGCCGGGCGTGACTTTGAACGCACCCTGTTCCTGATCCGGAAACGCATGGAGCACGCCATCCGGCAATCCACGCTGAGTGAAAAGGAGGTCTGCTACATCCCTTCCATGTCTTCACGCACCATCATCTACAAAGGTCTGCTGCAGCCACAGGATTTCACCGCGTATTTCACTGACCTGCAGGACCCACGCATGACCACCGCGTTGGCCATGGTGCACCAGCGCTACAGTACCAATACCTTTCCGGCCTGGAAACTGGCGCAGCCGTTCCGCATGGTTTGCCACAACGGTGAGATCAACACCCTGCGCGGCAATGTCAATTGGATGAATGCACGGCAGCCGCTGTTTGCACACAGCGAGCTCAATGAATACATGGATGAATTGTTTCCGATCTGCGTTCCGGGCGGCTCGGATTCGGCGCAGTTCGACAACTGCCTTGAACTGCTGTACCACACCGGCCGCGATTTGCCGCATGCCATGATGATGATGGTGCCGGAAGCCTGGCAGCAGCACCGCAATATGGCCGATGACAAGAAGGCGTTTTACGAATACCACAGCTGCCTGATGGAACCCTGGGATGGCCCGGCGTTGTTGCCGTTTACCGACGGTAGCGTGGTGGGCGCATTGCTTGACCGCAACGGTTTGCGTCCGGCGCGCTGGCTGTTAACGCGCGAGCAGCAGGTGATTCTGGCCTCGGAAACCGGCGTGATCGATGTGCCGCCGGAAAATGTGTTGAAGAAAGGACGACTGCAGCCGGGCAAGATGTTTTTGATTGATCTTGCGCAAGGCCGCATCGTGGATGACGAAGAGATCAAGCAACGGCAAATCCAGAAGCACGACTACCGCGCCTGGCTGGAAGCGCACACCGTAACGCTGGACACTTTAGCAGCAGCCGAGCCCTTGCCCGCTCTGGGTCATCTGGTGCGTCAACAGCAGTTGTTCGGCTACAGCCAGGAAGACCTGAAGCTTCTGCTCAAACCCATGGCAATGCTGGGCGAAGAGGCACTGGGCTCGATGGGCGTTGACACCCCGCTTGCCGCGCTTTCCGAGCAACCGCAGCTGCTTTACAACTATTTCAAGCAGCTGTTCGCACAGGTCACCAATCCACCACTGGATGCCGTACGCGAGTCCTTGGTGGTTTCCATGATGACCCACCTAGGCCGCGAAACCGATCTGTTCAAGGAAACCCCCGAACACTGCCATCTGCTGAGATTGAACACCCCGGTATTGACCGATGCGCAATTGCAGAAGATTCGCAACAACACATTGGATGCCCTGCGCTGCCAGACACTGCCCATGTTTTATTCCGTGCAGGAAGGCGGTGAAGGACTGCGTGCGGCACTGACCGCGCTTTGTACCGAGGCCGAACAAGCGGTAGATGCCGGCGCGCGCTTGTTGGTGCTGTCCGACCGAGGCGCGGACCCCGAGCACACGCCCATTCCAGCCCTGTTGGCCACCGGTGCCGTGCACCACCACTTGATTCGAGCCGGCAAACGCGCGCACTGCGGCTTGATTGTTGAAAGCGCTGAGCCACGCGAGGTGCACCACTTCGCCTGCTTGATAGGCTACGGCGCAGGTGCGGTTAACCCGTATCTGGCACTGGCCAGCATTACGGCTCTGGCTGCCGCTGAAACCAGCGGCGAAGCGATTGACACCGATAAAGCGGCTGCACGCTACATCAAGGCGGTAGAGAAAGGTCTGA
>JAHEBG010000283.1 GCA_024642445.1 Gammaproteobacteria bacterium
GCGGCTCATCGGGAAGACGAAGAATACTGCCCCGCTTCAGCAGGTTGGCATCGCCTTTGATGAATGCTTCGGGATTGGCACGTTGAATCGCCGACATCATCTGATTAAGACTGATGCGCTGGCTACCGAGCTGCGCCTTGTGCTCCAAAGCTATGGTGTACAGACTTTCATTTTTCTGGACTTCCCGCTGATTGCTGTCGGTTGCAGCTATACGCACCGTCCGCGGTGGAGGTGCGGGTGCTGCAGGCGCTGGCTTGGACTCTGTGGAGGTCTGCGCCTCTACCGGTTTTACAACGGGCTTGGGCTTTTGAGCCTCGGATTGTGGCTTGGGCTTCGTTTCGTTGCCGTTGACCACCGAAGGCGTAGCCTTTTCCGAAAGCACCACCGGAGCAGCCACTACTGGACTCAAGGTAACGGTTGGCGCATCGATGGTTTGAATGGCTGCTTTCGCGATATACGGCGGGTCGACCAACGCCGTCACTTCCCTTACCAGACGCCCATTATCACGCCAGTTGGCATCCAGCAATAAATTCAAGACCGGCTCATTGAAGCTCTCGCTGGAGCTGATTTCTACGAACGGATTGCCTTGTTGATCGGAAACGATACGGATTTGTACGTTGCGGTATAGGCTGCGGTCGATACCGAGCCGTTTGAACGCATCATCGGACGCCAGATGCACATACAGTGAATCCAGATCAGCCGGCGCCGCATCGAATACAGGAATGCGGGCCAACAAGGGTTGCCCAAGATTGGACTGCATTTGCACCTGCCCCAGGCTTACCGCGAATGCGGGGGAGCTGCTTAGGCAGACCAACAGTATACAAAGCCAACGCCGAATGCTCATTGACAAGGGTTCCTACCGGAAATCACGATTTGGCCGCCAATAATTCTGCGATTTGAACAGCATTGAGTGCGGCACCTTTACGGATGTTGTCGGACACTACCCACAAGTTTAAGCCATTTTCCATGGAAACATCTTCCCGGATGCGCCCTACAAATACCGCATCACTGCCGGAGGCATGCGTAACCGGCGTCGGATAGCCCTGTGAAACGCGATCATCTACCACTTCCACACCCGGGGCGTTTTGCAACAGTACACGCGCATCCTCGGCTGTAATTTTGGCACGTGTTTCAATATGCACGGCCTCCGAATGCCCGTAAAACACCGGCACCCGAACTGCGGTTGGGTTGACCTTGATGCTTGGATCATTCAGGATTTTTTGGGTTTCCCAGACCAACTTCATTTCTTCTTTGGTGTAGCCGTTTTCCATGAAATCGTCGATATGCGGTATGAGATTGAAGGCAATCTGCATAGGAAACCGTTGCGGGTCGGGATCTTTGAAACTCAGTATATTGGCAGTCTGGCGTGCCAGCTCTTCCAGTGCTGAACGCCCGGCACCGGATACCGATTGGTACGTGGCGACATTGATACGGCTAATGCCGACAGCGCGGTGTATGGGCGCCAAAGCCACCAACATCTGCATGGTGGAACAGTTCGGATTGGCAACTATGCCACGGGGAATCGAATCCAACGCTTCGGGATTGACCTCGGACACCACCAATGGCACGTCATCGTCCATGCGGAATGCCGAACTGTTGTCGATGACGATGGCACCGGCAGCAGCGAACTTCGGCGCGTACTCCTTGGAGATGGAACCGCCGGCCGAAAACAACGCGAAATCAACGCCGACAGGATTGAACGTAGCCAAATCGGCAACCGTGATTTTCTTGCCGTCGAACTCAATCTGCTCACCGGCTGAGCGCTCGGACGCCAGCACATGCAGGGTTCGGATGGGAAACTGGCGTTGTTCCAGAATCGACAACATGGTTTGACCGACGGCACCGGTGGCACCAACAACTGCGACATTAAAGGTTTTCATGGATTCAACTTATGCATGGAAGTTCAGGATTTACCCGCCGGCACGCGCGGAAACTGTTCAGGCACATCGCCGCACTGGGCACGATGGCGAAGCGCCATATCCATAAGGCATAACGCCATCATGGCTTCGCAAATGGGCGGCGCACGCAAACCCACACACGGATCGTGACGACCGGTGGTTACTACCTCCACCGGATTACCATCGGTATCCAGGGTTTGCCCTGGCAAACGCAAACTGGAGGTGGGCTTGAAAGCCACCTGACAGGTAATATCCTGGCCGCTACTGATGCCACCGAGTATGCCGCCGGCATGATTGCTGAGGAATCCCTCCGCCGAAATCAAATCGCGGTGAACGGTTCCGGGCTGCGCTACCGCCGCAAAACCCGCACCGATTTCCACCCCTTTGACGGCATTGATGGACATCATGGCACCGGCCAGTTCGGCATCGAGTTTGCCGTAAATCGGCTGCCCCCAACCTACCGGCACATTTTTTGCAGTCACCCATACCCGGGCACCCAGGGAGTCGCCGGATTTACGCGTGGCATCCAGTAGCGCTTCCAGTGCCGGCACTTGCGTTGCCACCGGCCAGAAAAACGGATTGGATTCCACCACCGACCAATCCATGTTTTCAGGCATGTTTGCCACCAAAGCACCTACTTGATTGACGCAGGCATGAATTTCAATGCCGTAATGTTCAGACAGCCAATGTTTGGCAATAACCGCGGCAGCCACCCGCATGGTGGTTTCACGTGCCGATGAACGGCCGCCGCCGCGCGGATCGCGCAAGCCGTATTTGTGATGGTAGGTGTAGTCGGCATGTCCCGGACGGAATTGCTCGGCAATGGCCGAATAATCCTTGGAACGGGCATCGGTATTACGAATCAACAGGGCAATGGGGGC
>JAHEBG010000284.1 GCA_024642445.1 Gammaproteobacteria bacterium
GACCTTGCATTGGCTGACCCTTATCCTGATACTCGGTCTGGCCGCAGTTGGTCTGATTATGACCGAACTGCCGAATTCCCCGTTGAAAATCCAGGTATATGCCGTGCACAAAAGCTTCGGTCTGACCGTACTGGCGTTGACCTTGCTTCGGATGCTGTGGCGGTGGCGGGCAGGCAGCCCGGAAGCCACTGCAGGCAATCGCCTGGAGCAATGGGCGGCAAAAGCCGTGCATATCTGCTTGTACATTCTGCTTTTGGTTCTGCCGCTGAGCGGTTGGCTGTACAATTCCGCCTCGGGCTTTCCCTTGAAGTGGTTCAATCTGGTCTCGCTACCGCGCTTACTGGGTGGCTACAATCCGCAGGTGAAACACTGGGCGCATGAAGTGCATGAGAACGGTTTTTATATCCTGGCACTGCTGCTGGTGATTCATGCCGGCGCGGCGCTTTACCATCACTACGTCAAAAAAGACGACACCTTGAAACGAATGATTGGAAAAATGCAATGATCGCTCGACTGCCCGTTTTTTTTCTCTGCCTTTTGCTGTTGATACCGGCGTATGCCTCGGCCGCAAACTACGTGCAGGCCGCTGGCTCAACGCTTGAATTTACAGGCAAGTATCAAGGCGATGCGTTCAAGGGCCGTTTTCCGGGATTCAAAACGCAACTGTCCTTCAATCCAGCCGAACTTTCCAAGGCCCGTCTGGATGTTGTCATTCCCCTGGCCTCGGCGACCACACGCAATCCTGATTACGATGAAGCGATGTTGGGTGCCGATTTCTTCAACAGCGCAAAATTCCCTAATGCGCGCTATACGGCAACGAGTTTCAAAGCACTGGGTGCCGGTCGCTATTCGGCGGCCGGTTTTCTTGAATTACGCGGCGTGAAAAAACCGGTAAAACTCCTGTTCACATGGCAACCCGGAAAGAGCCCGGTTTTAACCGGAACGGCCACTGTCAAACGCCTGGATTTCAACATAGGAATGGGCGACTGGGCCGATACCGCAATGATTGCCGATGACGTGGTGATTTCCACCCGCGTGGTGCTAAACCCGCGCTGATCAGGTCAGCCTTCAGAAATCAGTTTTCTCACCTGCTCCGCTGTAAACGGCCAATTTAATTCAACGGCATTGCAACGCAGTACCGGCACACGAGAACCGTAGGTTTTTTCCAAGACGGCATCGCCGTCGATATACTGCGATTCGAAATCCCGAACGCCGGCTTGAGACAACACCTCCCAAGCCAGATCACAGAGCGCGCAATCGTCGCGTTGAATTAAAATGAGCATGAAGTGCGGTTCTTTGGCATCATAGGCAGACGATTTTAGCCCAGAGCAGCGGAATATGGCGGTCAGTACTTTCGATTTATTCAAAATCGGCATCGGCCCTTCGTCATCACACACCGTGGGACCCATGCGCGCAGCTGCGCGTTTTGTCGAGCGCTGGCTGGTCGAAGAAGGCCATATCACGGCCTGCACCCGGATTAAAGTGGATTTGTATGGCTCGCTGGCCTTAACCGGCAGAGGGCACGGCACCGATAAAGCCGTTCTGCTGGGCCTTGAGGGCAACTGGCCGAACAGCATTGATCCTGACATCATCGAGCCACGGCTGGCGCTAATACGCGATAGCAGACGCTTGCAATTGTCCGCATCGAAAGCCATCGAGTTCAATGAGAAAGTCGATCTGGTGTTCAATAAGCGCCAGAAATTGCCGTTCCACAGCAACGGCATGCGTTTTAGCGCATTTGATGGCGACGGCAACACCTTGGCTACGCGCGAATATTATTCTGTGGGTGGTGGTTTCGTAGTTAACCACGATGAGGCCGCCAGCGACCGGATTACCGCAGATACCACTGTATTGCCTTTTCCGTTCAACAGCGGCAACAGCTTGATGGCGCAATGCGAATTGCACGGGCTGAGCATAGCGGACCTGATGCGCGCCAATGAAAAAGTCTGGCGGTCCGAATCGGAAATCAATGATGAATTGGATGCCCTCTGGCAGGCTATGCAGAGTTGCCTGGAACGTGGCACCCGTCAATCCGGCGTGTTGCCCGGCGGCCTTAAAGTGGCCAGGCGTGCACCACGAATGATGCAGGAGTTGTTGGCGCGCCCTGAAGCCGCGCTGCGTGATCCATTGACGGTTCTGGATTGGGTCAATCTTTATGCACTGGCGGTGAATGAAGAAAATGCCGCGGGCGGACGCGTGGTTACCGCACCAACCAACGGTGCCGCCGGAATCATCCCAGCGGTGTTGCATTATTTCGTTCGATTCTGCCCGAATGCCAACGACAAGGGTGTACATGATTTCCTGCTGACAGCAGCTGCCATTGGCATTCTGTACAAAGAAAATGCGTCCATTTCCGGCGCGGAAGTGGGCTGTCAGGGCGAAGTTGGTGTGGCCTGTTCGATGGCTGCGGGTGGTCTAACTGCAGCGCTAGGCGGCAGCCTTGGACAAATCGAAAACGCCGCAGAAATTGGCATGGAGCATAATCTGGGTCTTACCTGCGATCCCATTGGTGGTTTGGTACAGATTCCCTGCATCGAACGCAATGCCATGGGCGCTGTAAAGGCCATCAATGCCAGTCGGATGGCCCTGCGTGGCGACGGCAAGCACAGGGTTTCGCTGGACAAGGTCATCAAGACCATGCGCGATACCGGACGGGATATGGCTGAGAAATACAAGGAAACCTCACGTGGCGGTCTGGCCGTAAATGTGATTGAATGTTGATGTAGCAGGATATTTTCCTCCGCTAAGGGGATTGCCGGTGATTGAAGTGAT
>JAHEBG010000285.1 GCA_024642445.1 Gammaproteobacteria bacterium
GGATTCGTGCGGATAGTAGCGTTTCTGCTTATTGCCTTGCGCATCAATGCCTGTGCGCTCGTAAAAAACCGCAATCAGCCAAGGCGCGCTTTCAAGAAATGGCTTATCGGCATCGGTGCCCAGATGGGCCAGGGCATTCAACCATTCGTCGGGCGCGCGGTGGCCATAGAATTCGCGCTCTTCAGCCTCAGCGGCCACGCGTATGCGTTGTTTCAGCGCAGGGTTGGCAATGGCCACAAACCGCCAGGGCTGCTGATTGGCGCCGCTTGGCGCGCTGCCAGCAGCCAATATGGCCTGCTCAATGATATTTTGCGGTACCGGCGTATCGGCAAACTCGCGCACCGTCCGACGTGTATGTGCAAATGTGGCAAATTCGGTTGCCTGCACCAGAGCTTGCGCATCGGTCAGCTGAAGCGGGTGATGGTATGGCAGGAACACGGCGCTTGCACTCATGCGAATTTCAATGCCTCACGTAAACGATTAATTACTGGCGCAGCATCTGCTTTTGCATAAGCTTCCCGAGTGCCCGCATTCCACACCGGTGCCGGCCAAGCGGCATCGCCGGAATGGCGCAGAATTACGTGGATATGCAACTGCGGCACCACATTGCCGAGCGCCGCGATATTGAGTTTTTCGCCATGCACAAACACCTGTTGCAGGGCGCGTGCACAGGCATTGATTTCAGCCTGCAATTGCTGTTGCTGCTCGGTGGCAAGATCCGGCCATTCGCGCACATTGGCCACACGTGGCACCAGAATCAGCCAGGGAAAACGGGCGTCATCCATCATTCCAATGCGGCAGAGTGGGGCGTTAAGCAAAAAATGGGTGTCGGTATCAAGGCGCGCATCAAGCTGGAATTCAGGGCTGTTCATCAAGTCCTTGGTCGGTAAGGGTATAATCTGCTTCCCAGTATCTTGTGCCCCTTGCCGTATGTCAAAGCGAAATCCTAAAGTCGGTTTTATCAGCCTCGGTTGTCCTAAGGCCTTGGTGGATTCCGAGCGCATCCTGACCCAGCTTCGGGTGGAGGGTTACGACATTGTGCCAACCTACAACAAAGCCGATTTGGTGGTGGTCAACACCTGCGGTTTTATTGATTCGGCAGTGGAAGAGTCACTGGATGCGATTGGTGAAGCCATGGCTGAAAACGGCAAGGTCATCGTAACCGGCTGCCTGGGCAAGCGCCCGGAACAGATCCGCGAGCAATTTCCGGATGTGCTGTCGATTTCCGGCCCGCAGGACTATGGAACGGTCATGAGTGCAGTGCACGCGGCTTTGCCGCCCAAGCATGACCCGTTCATTGATCTGGTGCCGGATTATGGCATCAAGCTCACACCCAAGCATTATGCCTATCTGAAAATTTCCGAAGGCTGCAATCACCGCTGCAGTTTCTGCATTATTCCTTCGATGCGCGGCAATCTGGTTTCGCGTCCGGTGGATGATGTGCTGCGTGAAGCTGAAAAGCTGGTGCGTGGCGGGGTTCAGGAGTTGTTGGTGATTTCGCAAGATACCAGCGCTTACGGGGTGGATGTGCGTTATGCCGAGCGCCAGTGGCGCGACAAGACCTACCAGACCCGTATGAAGGATTTGTGCGAGGGCCTCTCGGAATTGGGCGTGTGGTCACGCCTGCATTATGTCTACCCGTACCCGCACGTAGACGACATCATTCCCTTGATGGCTGACGGCAAGCTGTTGCCGTATCTCGACATTCCGTTTCAGCATGCCAGTCCGCGTATCCTCAAATTGATGAAGCGGCCGGGTGCAGTCGATAAAAATCTGGAGCGCATCCAGAATTGGCGTAAAGTCTGCCCGGATCTGACTATCCGTAGCACCTTCATTGTAGGGTTCCCGGGCGAAACCGAAGACGATTTCGAGCAGCTGCTCAGCTTCATCGATCAGGCCGAGCTCGACCGTGTCGGTGCGTTTGCCTATTCACCGGTTGACGGTGCCAAAGCCAACGATTTGCCGGATGCCGTGCCTGAGGCGCTGAAGCAAGAGCGCTTGGCGCGCTTCATGGAATTGCAGGCCGAAATCAGTGCCGAAAAATTGCAGCGCAAAGTCGGCAGCGTACAACAGGTACTAGTCGATTCACTAGAGGGTGAGCTGGCCATTGCCCGCTCGAAAGCCGATGCCCCGGAAATCGACGGATTGGTGCAGATCCAGGACGGCGAGCGTTCAGGCCTGAAACCCGGACAATTTGTCGATGTCACCATCATGGGTGCCGATGAACATGACCTATTTGCCCTAGTTGACGTGGAAAACGCCGATTTCTAATCGTCGTAACGGATGGCAACTACGGCGAAACGCCCCGGCCCGGTCGGCAGCTCCACGGTGAATTCATCATCCAAGGTCTTGTTCAGAGCCGCACGCGCCATCGGTGAGTCGATACTGATCCAGCCCAGCGTGGCATCGGTCTCGTCTGGGCCCACGATTCGGTAAGTGCGTTCGCATCCGGCATTGTCTTCAACCACAAAGCTGGCGCTGAAAAATATGCGGTCACGGGCAACCCGGCGGTTATCGGGCACCTGCAATACTTCCAGGCGCTTACTGAGATATCGCACGCGTCGGTCGATTTCACCCAGTTGCTTTTTGCGATAAATATATTCGGCATTTTCCGAGCGATCGCCTTCGGCCGCGGCCGCCGCCAATGCTTTTACCACCTCCGGCCGCTGCGTTTGCCAAAGCATGACCAATTCGCTGCGCAGGCGTTCGAAGCCCTCGCGGGTAATCAATGCGGTGGAATGTGCTGCAGGTGCTCGCCAACGGCTCATGGAG
>JAHEBG010000020.1 GCA_024642445.1 Gammaproteobacteria bacterium
TCCCAGACCTTATGCTGCGCCTGCGCCACAGCCAGACCATAGCCGGGCACAATCACCACGCGTTCGGCATACGCCATCATCGCTGCAACATCCGCGGCTTCAATTGGCTTTTGCGCGCCGGCAATTTCCGCCGCTTCGCCCTGCGGCCCGAAACTTCCGAACAGCACGCTCGCGATGGAGCGGTTCATGGCTTTTGCCATCAGCTGTGTCAGCATAGTACCGGCGGCACCTACCACCATACCGGCGATGATCAAGGCTTCGATGCCCAGCACATAGCCTTCAAATGCTACCGCCAGACCAGTAAGCGCGTTGTACAGCGAAATCACCACCGGCATATCGGCGCCTCCGATCGGAAGCGTCATCAGAATGCCGACGGCCAAGGCTGCCACGAAAAATCCGATGATGAATGACTGTTGCATCATCACTACCGTGGCGATACCCAACACTATGGCTACCAGAAACACGATGGCATTGAACGCCTTCTGCCCCGGGAAGGTGAAGCGGCGATCCATCCGGCCATCAAGCTTGGCCCAAGCAATGATGGAACCGGTCAACGAAATCGACCCGATCAATGCACCTACCACGGCCAGAACCAAGGTGGTGGATGGCGGTGGCGCCAATGGATTGATTGATAACAGCTCCACGGCACCGATTGCAGCGGCCGAGCCGCCACCCATACCGTTATACAGGGCGACCATCTGCGGCATGTCGGTCATGGCAACGCGCTTACCAGAAACCCAGGCCGCTACAGTACCAAAACTTAGGGCAACGATAATCCAGGGCAGGTTGTGCAAGGATTCGCCGCTTTCACTTCGATAGAAAAAACTGGCCAACGTGGCCAGCACCATGCCCATTCCGGCCCACTGGATACCGCTTCGGGCGGTAACAGGAGAGGCCATGCGCTTGATGCCGAGAATAAACAGAACCGCTGCGGTTAAAAACGCCGCACGTACGAGAATACTTTGAATATCCATCACTGCTCTCCCTTCGGCTTGGAGGGCTTGAACATCTCCAGCATGCGCTCGGTAACTACATAACCGCCGGCAGCATTGCCTGCGCCAAGCACAACCGCGATGAATCCGATGATTTTCTCCAGCGTGGTGTCGGCGTGACCAAGTACCACAATGGCTCCTACCAGCACAATGCCGTGAACGAAATTCGAGCCCGACATCAATGGCGTATGCAATATGACCGGCACACGCCCGATGATTTCATAGCCGGTAAACGCCGCCAATACAAATACGTATAAATATAGAAAACCGTCCATCATTGGGCTCCTTGTGCCGGCTCGGCACCGTTATGTGCGATGCAGGATTTAGCCACCAATTCGTCATCAAAGGGAATGTTCACAACGCCGGTATCATCTATCAGCAGGCACAGAAAATTGAATAGGTTGCGCGAAAACATTTCACTGGCATGCACTGCGCCCATACTGGCAAGATTGAGCGGACCGATAACCAGTACGCCGTCGCAGTCGACTTCCGAACCAGGTTCGGTACGCGTGCAGTTTCCGCCGGTTTCGGCAGCCAAATCTACAACCACACTGCCACGGCGCATCCCGGCCACCATGGCATCGGTAATGATTTTTGGCGCCGGTCGGCCCGGTACTGCAGCTGTGGTCACCACCACATCCACCAGCTTTAAGTGTGCGGCCAGCCGCTCTTGTTGCAGGGCGCGTTCATCGTCGGTGAGTGCCCGGGCATAGCCGCCCTCTCCCACGGCCGAAACGCCGAGATCCAAAAACTTACCGCCCAAGGACTCGATCTGCTCTCGCGTCTCGGGACGAACATCAAAGCCTTCCACCTGCGCACCCAGCCGTTTTGCCGTGGCAATGGCCTGTAGGCCGGCCACACCGGCACCGACAATCAATACCCGCGAAGGCCTTATGGTGCCCGCGGCAGTGGTCAGCATCGGGAAAAAACGGGGTGCCCGCTGCGCGGCAATCAACACTGCCTTATACCCAGCCATGCCGGCCTGCGAGCTGAGAATGTCCATCGCTTGCGCCCGCGTGGTTCGTGGCAGTTTTTCCAACGCGAATGCTGAATGTTTCAATTGCAGATGGACGGGTAGACGCTGCCCGGCCAGATGTGGGGCCAGTGCACCAATGATGATTGCGCCCTCTTTCAGAAGCAAAAGGTTTTCAGGGCTTGGCGATTGCACACACAGTAAAACATCGGCCTGCTGCAATACCGCATCTGCGGATTGGTCCAACAGCGCACCCTCGTAATCGGCGTCGGAAAACCCGGCAGACAAGCCAGCTCCGCACTGAATTTGGATTTGAACACCTTTGGCGCGAAGCTTACGACAGGTCTCCGGCGTCATTGCAACACGGCGCTCGCCTTCTGCCTGTTCACGGATGATTGCAACTGTGGTCATGATGGCACCCTCCCTAGGTACCACCCTATCCTACTGTATCGGAGATTTTCCGTCAGCTATCCGCCGAAATCCGATTTTAAACGGTCGAGTACCCGATCCATGGTCTGTTCGAATACATTGTCCTGCGCATGCACAATCAGCTTGCCCTGCTTTTTCATTTGCGCAAGCTCTTCTACAGAAACCACCAGTACGCGAACGCCACGGCGGTTCACGAACATCAGGCGCGAAGAAATCGGACTGATCCATGCCAACTTGACCGGCGTGAAACTGCCGTTGCTGCCTTCCAACTGCAACCAGGATCCGATGGAGAAGGATTTGAAGAATTCGACATCCTGCGCGTCGTAATCCAACGCGTCCTTATTGAACACCATGCGCAGATTGGACTCCGAAAGCTTCGAAGGTTGCGCGGATGCGTCTGAAGAAGCAGTCGGAGCGCTTGCGGGCGTACTTTCTTCTTGCTGGGAATGGGTAGAGCTATCAAGCAATTTGCCAATAATGGCGGTAGCTGGCTCGCCGAGAATGCCGGAACTGGCAAGCACCGATTCAAGCTGCATGCGCTTATCGGCAATGGCTTCGGTACGGATCTGTGGATTATTAAAGGCCAATGCCGCCAGCAAATCATCGGCCATTTTCAATGTAGCATCCCAAACCAGGCTGTCTTCGCCTTCGCGTAACGCCAACATGGAAAGATGATGTGTCCAATAGCGCGAAAAGAATTCCTGGAAAGTGCCCGGCAAATCACGGCCCTGACAGCGCTCGTCCAATGCTTTCTGTGCAATGGCGCGTGCATGCTCAAGGCGATCTTGGCCACGCTGCGCCTCTTTCGCACGTTTTTCAGCCAGATCTATCCGGCGCCGGTGCTGATCGAGGAATGCGCGTAGCTCCTGCTCCAGCATTTCGAAAACAGCAATATCTTCGTTGAATTCGGTGACCAGTTTTTCAACGGTGCCTTCTGCTTTACTCAGCAATTCGCGTTCCTGAGGGCCATCGCCTTGATTGCCCTCAATAGCTTCGGTGAGTACATTCAGCAGTTTGCGCGCCGGATGCGCTTTGGTAAGGAATAGCCTGCGATCAAGAACTGCCGCCTTGGTGTAGGGCACAACTAGACGCGACATCATGGTCTTGGCTTCATCCCGGAAATCACGTTCCGACATCAATACATCGAACAGCATGCCGACCAGGTCCAAAGCATCTTCATCTTCACGCATGATGGAGACGGACTCCGGCGGTATGCCCATATTGCGTGCGCTGTTGAGCATTTCCGATTTCAGCATAGTAGAAACCGAAGTATCGCTGGTCGACATGGCCGAGGAAACATTATCGGAGAGAACGCCCTGCATGCTGGATAGCAGTGAGATCATTTCATTTTTAGACAGGGACCGCCGCGCGTTTGATGGCGATCCGCCATTTGGAGCGTTTGTTTGTTGCTCAGGTGCAAATCCGCCACGATCATGCTGTGGCCGCCATGAGTGCAGGTAATTGCAGATTTCATCGAACAATGCATTCTCGGCAACGCCTACTGGCATGTCATTCATAGTGCTGTATTCAGCACTATGCTGCGCGGGACTTTGTGGGCGTGTAGCTACAGGTACGCGCTCGGGGTACACAGAAGGGGACTCGCGCCGAACAGAAGTAGCGGGCGTCTGCTCGGGCTTTCTTGAACTGCGTGCGGCCTGGAGATGCGGCAGAATTCCTGCAGCCACCATCGGCGCATTGATTTCTTCCAGCAAATCGGCAGTATGCAGAACAAGCGTGCTTTCATAGCAACGGAACAGCGTGGCGCGAACTTTCGGCGTGACTTCCAGCCCAGCCAGAGCAACACGCAGGAATTCGGCCATGCTTTTATCAGTCAGCGGAGTACTGGCATGCTCATCTTTGCTAAGACCCAGCAAGGCGCAAAAACGCTGTGACGTGACATCCAGAACATCACTGAAATTACGCTGCAGTGCCTCGGTAACCAATTCAGCATTGACCACATCATCCATGTCTTCAATATCAACAAGGCTTAAATCCGCGCTGACATCATCGCTCGGCTTGATTTTCTGCTGGAATTTACTGAATGCCAAGCCCAACGCCTGGAGGAATTGGCGCTCAATGGCATGGGAAGCACTGCGGAACAAACGCAGGTTTTCGATATTCGGTGAACCGATGGTTGTCTGGTCCTGCTGGCAGATGTCATAGAGGTATTTATCTGCTGAGGAAATGGATTGGGCGATTACTTCCCCAAGCCGGTTAGCTGCTACGCTTTGGATGCGTGCAAAGAGGGCTTCATAGCCCTGCATGGGTTTGCCGTTGCTTGAGTTTTCCGTGTGCAGTGCCAAAATCGTTCTCCATTTATACACTTGAATCTTAAACGATTATTCTGTCCATATACCGTGACGATTCTCACACATCCAAGAATTCAATACAGCACAAGTGCTACACTGAATCCCATGTCACTTACATTACCCTTAAACTCAAGAATATCAACCCCCTGCAAGCATTTACAGGCGCCGGGGCCTAGCCACGCGCAGATGCTCGAACTGATTGCTGCCGCAGTCCACGTTCCGGACCATGGGCGCTTGCGGCCTTGGCGATTCATCCTGATCGAAGACGCCGCCAAGGACCGTATTGGTAGCGTCTTGTTCGAACGTGTGAAAGCCGTATGTCCCGATGCTTCGGAAATCCGATTGGAAAAAGAGCGAACACGCTTCAGTTTCGCCCCAAGCATTGTAGCTGTAGTGCTCAGGCCCGTAGTTGGCCATAAAGTACCCGAAATTGAGCAGGTGCTTTCAGGCGGCGCCGTGTGCATGAACCTGCTGCACGCGGCACATCAGGCCGGTTTCGGTGCGCAATGGCTCACCGGCTTTGCGGCATACGACCCGGAAGTGAAAACAGCGGTGGGCGTAGCTGCCGAAGAAAGCGTATTGGGCTATATTCACATCGGCAGCCGAACAGTTCAGCCCGCCGAACGTGAGCGACCGGATCCCGACGCGCTGCTAACCAAGGCTGAACCATGAAGCCCCTGTATCTGGTCGACTCCAGCATGTATGTGTTCCGGGCATGGTTTTCCATGCCTGCCGAATTTTTCGATGTCGACCAGAACCCAACCCATGCCGTGCAGGGTTTTGCCCGCTTCGTCTGTGAGCTGGTAGAACGCGAAAAACCCGAGCACATTGTTTTTGCGTTTGATGAGTCCCTGGACAGCAATTTCCGTAATGAGCTGTATCCGGCGTATAAAGCCAACCGCGACCCCGCTCCGGATGAATTGAAAGTGCAGTTCGATTACTGCAAACAATTGTGCCGCGCATTGGGTTTCCAAGTAATGGCCGACGGCTACTTCGAAGCAGACGACTTAATCGGCAGTGCCATGACCCTAGCAAGAATACAAGGGCAACCCAGCCTAATCCTTTCCGCCGACAAAGACCTTTCACAATTGCTCGGCGAACACGACGTGCAGTGGGATTATGCCAAAAACGTGCGTTGGCGCATGGCCGATGTCAAAACCAAACACGGGGTCCATGCCCACCAGCTGGCCGACTACCTTGGACTGACCGGCGACGCCGTTGACAACATTCCGGGCGTTCCGGGCATTGGCCCGAAAACGGCAGCGACCTTGCTCAGCCATTTTGGCAGCCTTGATGCCTTGCTGGAACGCTTGGAAGAAGTGCCGTATTTGAGGTTACGCTCGGCCGCCCAACACGCCCAGCGCTTGGCAGAACACCGTGAAATGGCCTTGCTGTGCCGGCAGCTGGCCACTATCCGCTGTGATATCCCCATGCCTGAAAACCGCCCACTGGGCCACCGCAACCCCAGCAGTACCGAAACTCTGACCGAACTGATCGAACGGCTGCGTTTCGGGCCATTGACGCGACGTCGCTTATTATCGCTATGACTCTGCATACTTATGAACGATAAATACACCGTATACGAAGGAAAATACCTACGCCTTTGCATTGAAGGCCACTGGGAGTATGTGGAGCGCACGCATACGGGCTCTGCGGTTATTGTGATTGCGCGAACACCGGAAGACACTCTGCTGTTCGTCGAACAGTTCCGAATTCCTCTGGGCCGTAAAACCATTGAAATGCCTGCCGGCCTTGTTGGCGATCAGGATGCTGACGACACCTTTGAAAAAGCGGCAAAACGCGAATTGCTGGAAGAAACCGGCTGGCAGGCGGAAACCGTGGAAGTGCTGATGGTGGGGCCAAGCTCGGCCGGTATGAGCAATGAAATGATTGCCTTTG
This sequence comes from Gammaproteobacteria bacterium, assembly GCA_024642445.1. Taxonomy (GTDB): domain Bacteria; phylum Pseudomonadota; class Gammaproteobacteria; order Xanthomonadales; family Xanthomonadaceae; genus Arenimonas. The sequence continues at coordinate 6,603 of JAHEBG010000020.1, forward strand.
CGCGCGCCAGCGGCCTAACGCGCGTGCACGCCGGCGGCGGTGACGAAACCGAAGATATTACCGTGCACGAGATACCGGTAGCTGAAGCCGCGAAATGGCTTACGCAGAAAATGGCTGAAGGCTACAGCATGGACCCCAAACTGTGGGCCGGCCTATGGCTTCTGGACCGAAATCCTGACGGTTCCTTGCGCTAACGGAACCGATCCGTCGCTTCCAGCAAAGCCGCGGCATTTTCCGCTTCAAACGCGGAATGCCCCGAAGCCGGAGAAATATGCAATGCCGCTTCTGGCCATACTTGATGCAAATCGTAGGCATTCTGCACCGGACAGACCACGTCGTAACGGCCATGCACGATAACACCCGGAATATGGCGGATTTTATGTGCGTCACGAAGCAACTGATCATCGGCATCGAAAAACCCTTTATTCATGAAGTAGTGGTTTTCGATGCGCGCGAAACTCAACGCGAAATGCGGATCTTCAAAATCATCGACAGCTGCCGGCTCGGGAATGAGGGTGCTTGTTGAGCCTTCCCAGACCGACCAGGCTTTGGCTGCGGCCAATCGCACGGCGATATCATCCGAGGTTAACCGACGGTGGTAAGCCGCAATGAAATCGCCCCGCTCCGCCTCGGGAATCAATTGGCAATAGGGTTGCCATGACTCCGGGAACAGGCGGTGTGCGCCGCTTTGGTAAAACCACTGCAACTCCCAACGCCGTAACATGAAAATGCCACGCAAAACCAATTCACTGACCTGTGCAGGATGGGTTTCGGCATACGCCAAAGCCAAGGTTGAGCCCCAGCTGCCCCCGAACACCTGCCATTGTGAAATACCTAAATGCATACGAAGCTTTTCAATATCTGCCACCAAATCCCAGGTGGTGTTATCGATCAGATCGGCATGCGGTGTGGATTGGCCCGAACCGCGCTGATCGAACAGAATGATTCGATACGCATCGGGATCATGGAAACGGCGCATTTTCGGATTGCAGCCGGCGCCTGGCCCGCCGTGCAGAAACACCGCCGGCTTGCCATCGGGGTTGCCGCACTCTTCGAAATACAGTGTGTGCCTATCGTCCACCGGCAACATGCCGGTTCGGTAAGGTTCAATCTCGGGATAGAGCTCGCGCATGCCATTCCTGCCCGTTTTTTCTCAGTTTACCGTAAGAAGCGCTTGCACTTGTGAAAAGTTTCGGTATGCTCAAGTCATGGAGTTGCCCACGCCAAAATTGGCCTTGGTGGGCGCCGGGACGATTTGCCCCCCGGCCGGACAACTGCCCTCCAACGATTTACGGATCCCGCGCGTACTTTCCCTTGATGCCCATGGCCACATCCTGAACTGGATGCATTGGCAGGATGCCGTCTGTCTTTATGTTCGCGGAGCGGTGTCCTGGACTCTGGGCGACCCCTGCATGACCGTGCACGGCGGCAGAAACCGCCTGTCCGGCGAGCAGAGCATCGTACAATTGCATCCTATAGTGGCCGCGCGCGGGCATGCCAATTTTCGAAGTCATCTGCCTTCACCGGCACTGACCAACCCGGCGCTGTTTGCCCGTGATAAACAGCTGTGCCTATATTGCGGCAAAGAATACTCGCGCCATGTGCTGACCCGCGACCATGTCCATCCGCTGTCGCAGGGTGGCAAGGATATCTGGGAAAATGTGGTCAGCTCATGCTTCCGTTGCAATTCCAAAAAAGGTGGGCGCACGCCCCAGCAGGCCCATATGCCATTGCTTGCCATTCCGTATCGTCCCAGCTGGGTGGAACACCTGATATTGTCCAATCGCAACATTCTTGCCGATCAAATGGCCTTCCTCAAGCAACACCTTCCCAAGCATCCACGCGGCGAAACGTTCGCCATTCAATAGCTTAGCGCGGCCACAAGGCATATGCCTTGCCGTAAACCCGCAAGTACAAGACAATAGCCACTGGCTTTTCAGTAGATTCCGATGGATTCCGAACGCTTTCCTCTGCTTTCCCAGATTGCTACACCTGACCTTCTGCGCGCATTGCCTGAAAGCGATTTGCCTAAGGTAGCCGATGAATTGCGCGCGTATCTGATTGAAACCGTCAGTCAGGTCGGCGGCCATTTCGGCGCAGGGCTGGGCGTGGTTGAGCTGACCGTGGTATTGCATTACCTCTATCAAACACCGGAAGACCGATTGGTTTGGGATGTCGGTCATCAATGTTATCCGCATAAAATCCTTACCGGCCGTGCCGAAACCATCCATACGGTCAAGAAGAAAGACGGCATTGCCCCGTTTCCACGCCGTGAAGAAAGTCCTTACGACACCTTTGGTGTAGGCCATTCCTCAACATCCATATCGGCTGCATTGGGCATGGCTGTAGCTCGGCAGCGTGAAGGCGATGAGCGTCAGATCGTTGCCATCATCGGCGACGGTGCCATGACTGCCGGTATGGCTTTCGAAGCACTTAATCATGCCGGCGGCATGGACCCCGAACCGAATTTTCTGGTCATCCTCAACGACAACCAAATGTCGATTTCGGAAAACGTGGGTGGCCTGACCAAAATGCTCGGCAAAATGATGGCCAGCCGGACTTTGAATGCCATGCGCGAAGGCGGCAAGAAAATCCTTGGCGACAAAAACAAGCCGGCGGCAAAGTTTGTTCGGCGTTGGGAGGAACACTGGAAAGGTATGTTTGTACCCTCCACCCTGTTCGAGGAAATGGGATTTCACTATAACGGCCCCATCGACGGGCACGATCTGCCGGCTTTGCTGAATGCCTTGAAAACCGCAAAAACCCTGAAAGGGCCGCAGCTGCTGCATGTGCTGACCACCAAAGGCAAGGGCTACAATCCGGCCGAAGGCGACCAAATTGAATACCACGCGGTATCGCCTTTCGATCCCAGCATCGGCATTCAGAAGAAAGCCGCTGGCAAACCCACCTATACCCAGGTGTTCGGTGATTGGCTGTGCGATATGGCGGCCACTGATCCACGCTTGAAGGGCATCACGCCTGCCATGCGCGAAGGCTCTGGTCTGGTTCGGTTTTCGCAGGAATATCCCTTGCAGTATTTCGATACCGCCATCGCCGAGCAACATGCGGTCACCTTCGCTGCTGGACTGGCCTGCGAAGGCGCCAAACCGGTAGTGGCCATTTATTCAAGTTTTCTGCAGCGCGCCTACGACCAACTGATTCACGATGTGGCCCTGCAAAATCTGGATGTACTGTTTGCCATCGACCGCGCCGGCCTGGTCGGTCCGGACGGTGCCACCCACGCCGGAAGCTTCGACCTCAGTTTCCTTCGCTGCATTCCCAATATGGTCATCATGACACCTTCCGACGAACGCGAATGCCGTTTGATGCTAACGACCGGTTACGGGTATGCCGGCCCTGCCGCCGTGCGCTACCCGCGCGGCAGTGGCAGCGGCATTGCTGCGGGATCCGATCTTGACATATTGCCCCTTGGCAAAGCGCGGGTATTGCGTCAGGGCAACAACATTGCCCTGCTGTGTTTCGGTAGCCCGTTGCAAGCAGCAGTTGCGGTGGCGGAAAGTATCAACGCCACACTGGTGGATATGCGCTTTGTGAAACCGCTGGATGAAACCTTGCTAAGAGAATTGGCACAATCGCACCAGCGATTCGTTACCGTGGAAGACAATGCGGTTATGG
>JAHEBG010000021.1 GCA_024642445.1 Gammaproteobacteria bacterium
AGGACGCGCATGTACCGGCAATTGCACATTCAGGGTAAACCCAATACGGCCGTAGACAGACCTGAAATGCGCATCGGCTCGGCGCCTGATAACGATATTGTGCTGGTTGGTGAAGGCATTGCCCCGTTGCATGCCCTACTGCATGACGGTATATCGATGCTGTGGCTAGAACGGATAGCCAGCGAAACTGGGGCTGAAATCCACATCAACGGTCGCAGAGTCGCAGCGCGCGCGCTGGTACATGACGGTGATGAAATTCATTTCGGTACGAATTCGATCAAGCTGTCCAGTGCCCGTTTACCCGAAGTGGCTGCTGCAGGCCCGGAAAAAGCCATGCATTTTTCCGATCGTGTGGTGCTTCGGGTCATGACCGGCCGTGAAGCAGGTAAAGGCTATGCGTTAGTAAACAGTTTATGTATTGGTCGTTCGGCTTTATCCGAGATTCGTCTGGATGACATGGCTATGGCCGAGCGCCAGATATTGGTTCAGCGCCAGGGCAACGACATTCTGGTCAAGAACCTCAGTCCTGTACTCGAAATGCGGGTTTCCGGTTGGGTCTGCCAAGAAGCGCGCCTTTTGCCGGGTGCCCAGTTCAGCATCGATCAGCACCGCTTCCAGCTACAGGCCCCTTGTTCCGATATGAGCGACAAACCACAGGCGCCACAACCGAATGTGGCGGACTTGATCGACCCCAAGACCGAGGCGGTCCCGCTTCCCGAGTCGCGCCTGTTCAGCAAAGCACAGTGGATTCTGCTGGCTATGTCCATCGCCCTCTCGGGTCTGTTCATTCTGCTTCTGCTATTTTCCGCCTAAACGAAAATTCCGGCTCGATTGCTTCCGTGTGTGTAGCCTTGCGTGATACGCTACAAGGCTTATCACAAGGAGTTTTTATGTCGCGCGCGTTCAATTTCAGTGCCGGTCCGGCCACTTTACCCGAGTCGGTTCTCGTTCAAGTCCAGCAGGAGCTGCTGGAATGGCAATCCGAGCGCGCATCGGTCATGGAAGTCAGTCATCGCGGCAAGGCGTTCGTGGAATGTGCCGCCCAGGCGGAAGCGGATCTTAGGCAGCTGATGGCCATCAGTGAGGACTATGCAGTACTTTTCTTGCAGGGCGGAGCTACCGCGCTTTCGGCTCTCTTGCCGATGAATCTTGCCCGTGCTGACCAAACCGCTGAATACCTTTTGACCGGTCACTGGGGTGAAAAGGCCCTTGAAAATGCCAAAGCTTCGGTGAATACCCATATTGTAGCCAGCGACAAAGCCAACAGTTATCGTGGCATTCCTGCCCAAGACAGCTGGAAGCGGGCAGCGCAGGCCGCCTATTTTCATTACACCTCGAATGAAACCATCCACGGTGTAGAGTTTGATGCGGTACCCGAGGTGGGCAATACGCCATTGGTGGCCGACTTCTCATCAAATTTTCTGGCGCGGCCGGTAGATGTCAGCCGTTTTGGCATGATCTACGCCGGAGCCCAGAAAAACCTGGGGCCTGCCGGTCTCACTATTGCCGTCATTCGCAAGGATTTGCTTGGCCAGCATGGCCGGAATCTGCCACCGATTTTTGAATGGCAGAATCAGGTGGCGAACGATTCGATGTTCAATACGCCGCCAACCTTCGCTTGGTATGTGGTTGGACTGGTGCTGAAGTGGATGATTGCCGAAGGCGGCACGGAAGCCTTTGCCCGCCGAAATGCCCAGAAATCCTCGCAACTTTACCGTGCCATCGACGGTTCCGGTGGTTTTTATACCAACCAGATCGAAGTTGCTGCGCGCTCAACCATGAATGTGCCTTTCATGCTGCACGACGAAGCGTTGGACAAGGCGTTTTTGAAAGAAAGCGAAGCTGCGGGCCTGATGGGCTTGAAGGGCCACCGTGCCTTGGGTGGTATGCGTGCCTCCATTTACAATGCAATGCCGTTAGAAGGCGTTCAGGCATTGGTGGATTTCATGCAGGATTTTGCGGTGCGGCATGGCTAAGCCGTCTGTTCCGCCGCCTAAAAAAAAGACCCGGCCACAGTCCGCAGTCGCCGATTCTGGCAAGGCCCAAGCGAAAGCCCGGCATAAAAAAGCCGCAGGTCCTTCCGGCGATCAGGTCAAGCTGGATTCGGTCCGCAGTAAAATCGACGGCATAGACCAGCAGATTCAATCGCTGATTACCGAGCGTGCCACATGGGCGGCCCAGGTTCGTGCCGCCAAGGGTGAACTGAAAGCTGCAGTGGAATATTATCGCCCCGAGCGCGAGTCGCAGATTCTGCGCCGTGTGCTCGACCGCAATCAAGGGCCACTCAGCAATGACGTGCTACTGCGCTTGTTCCGGGAAATCATGTCGGCCTGTCTGGCTCAACAGGAACCGCTTAAAGTCGGTTTTCTCGGCCCAGAAGGCACGTTCTCGCAACAGGCGCTGCACAAGCATTTCGGTCATTCGGCGCAGGCTTTACCATTGGCCAGCATTGAAGAAGTGTTTCAGGAAATTGAATCCGGGCATGCGGATTTCGGTGTGGTTCCGGTCGAAAATTCGGGGCAGGGCACCATCCAATCCACATTGGATATGTTTCTTACCTCCAAACTGAAAATCTGCGGCGAGGTGGAGTTGCGCGTGCATCAGCACCTGCTATCCCGAACCGGGCGGCTGGAAGACATCGAACGGGTGTATTCGCATCCGCAATCCCTGGCGCAATGCAAAGCCTGGCTTCGTGCCAATCTTCCCCATGCGGAAAAGATTGCGGTTTCCAGCAATGCCGAAGCAGCGCGACGTGCGCGCATTGCCGACGACAGCGCCGCCATTGCCGGTGAAACCGCCGGGCATGTGTATGGCTTGAAAGTGTTGGCTGGCCCTATTGAAGACCGACAGGACAATACCACCCGCTTTTTGGTCATCGGACGTGAGTACTTTTCGCCCTCGGGCCATGACCGCACCTCGCTTCTGGTCTTTGTAAGGGATCAGCCAGGCGCGTTGTACAATGTTTTGAGCCCATTTGCCCGGCACGGCGTCAGCATGAACCGGATTGAATCCCGGCCCGCCCACAGCGGCCGTTGGCAATACGTGTTTTTCATCGACGTCAGCGGCCATGTCGATGATGCCAATGTTTCGCAAGCGATGTCCGAATTGGGCGATTTTGCCTCCGATGTGGTGGTGCTTGGTTCTTATCCGGTAGCGCTGACCTGATCATGTCCGCGGCGATTGATCTGCGCTCTCTTGCGCGCCCAGAAATTCAGAGCTTGAAAGCGTATGATCCCGGGCATGATATCCCCTTATTGCGCCAGCAATTCGCCAGCAAAGGCGGATTGTTGGAGTTGGGTTCGAACGAAAACCCCTACGGCCCAAGCCCCGCGGTAACTGAGGCACTACACGCCGTGTTTCCGTTGTTGCATCGTTATCCTGATCCTTCCGGGGCGGCTTTGAAATTGGCGCTCGCCAAGCTGCACGGCGTGGAAACTTCACATCTCATGTTGGGCAACGGTTCGCACGAGCTGTTGATGCAGCTGGCCCAGGTCTTTACCGGCCCCGGCGATGAAATTGTGTTCAGTCGATTTTGTTTTGCAGTCTACCCGATTGCAGCGCAGGCGGCCGGGGCAAGCATAATCTGGGTGGCGTCACTGCCGGAAACGGATGACATGCCGTTGGGTCACGATTTGCAGGCCATGGCCAATGCCATTACATCAAAAACAAAATTGATATGCATGGCCAATCCGAACAACCCCACCGGCACCTGGTATAGCACGCAGGATTTGGAACAGTTTATGCAACGGGTGCCTGCATCGGTATTAGTGCTGGTGGATGAAGCCTATATCGAATATGTCACCGATCCGGCCTTGGTTTCGGCAACCGCTTTGCAGCAGCGCTTTCCGAATTTAGTGGTGTCACGGACCTTTTCCAAAGCACACGGCTTGGCCGGATTGCGCGCCGGCTATCTGCTGGCCGATGCCGCCGTGGTGTCGGTCATGGAACCCATTCGCGAATCCTTCAATCTCAATGCCATGGCATTGGCGGCTGCACAGGCATCGCTCGCCGATCAAGATCATCTGAACACGGTTCGGCAAGCCACCGCGGTTGAACGCGAATGGTTGGACGCAGAACTGCATGCTCTTGGACTTTCGGTGCTGCCGTCCCAGACCAATTTTCTGCTGGTGCGAATGGATGAACGAACCGAAGACGTTGAACAGGCACTGTTCCAGCGCGGCATTATGGTTCGCCCGATGGGCGGCTACGGCCTGCATGGCTACCTTCGCATTACCGTTTCAGTCCGTGCCGATAACGAACGATTACTTCAGGCAATCAAGGAGATTCTGGCATGCATGTAAATTGGCAGGCCGGCACTTCAAAAGGTTTGACGGGTAAATTCAGTGTTCCCGGCGACAAGTCCATTTCTCACCGTGCCATTATGCTGGCGGCATTGGCCAATGGCGTCAGCCGAATTGACGGATTTTTGGAAGGCGAAGATACCCGGGCAACTGCCCGAATATTCGCGCAGTTGGGGGTTACCATTGAAACCCCCGATGCACAGTCACGAATTGTGCATGGCGTGGGTTTGCATGGCTTGCGTGCGGCCAGCGCCAATTTGGATTGCGGCAATGCCGGTACCGGTATGCGTCTGCTAACCGGGCTACTGTCGGCTCAGGCATTCGACAGCACCCTGGTGGGGGACAGCTCGCTTTCACAGCGGCCGATGGCGCGTGTAATGGGTGTTCTTCAGCAAATGGGCGCAAAAATCACGGCCCGCGACGACAATTTTGCGCCACTGCATATTCATGGGGGTCAGTCTTTGCGAGGATGCGACATCGACACCCGTGTGGCCAGCGCCCAAGTCAAATCGGCTCTGATTTTTGCTGCCCTGTATGCCGAAGGCACAACCCGTATTCATGAGCCGCGGCCAACACGTGACTACACCGAGGCCATGTTGAAAGCACTGGGTTGGCCCATTGAATATGCGCCGGGATCGGTTACCGTACATCCGGGTGGGCAGCTCAATGCCGGACAAATACGGATTCCCGGGGATATTTCATCGGCTGCCTTTTTGATTGTGGCGGCATTGTTGGTTCCGGGCTCGGATCTCGTGCTGGAAAACATCGGTATCAACCTGCGTCGTACCGGGCTGTTGCAGGCATTGCAGCAGATGGGAGGCGAGATCACACTGTTTAACCAGAGCGAGGCGGGCGGTGAACCTGTAGCGGATATTCGGGTGCGTTATTCCGTATTGTCCGGTATTGACCTGCCAGAAACGCTGGTGCCCGACATGATTGATGAGTGCCCGATTTTCTTCGTGGCGGCCGCTTTGGCCAAAGGACGGACGCGCGCTTCCGGTTTGGCGGAACTGCGGGTTAAAGAGTCTGATCGCATCGCCAGCATGGTAGCCGGCTTGCGTGCCATGGGCGCGCGGGTGCTCGAGACCGAGGATTCGGTTGAGATCGAAGGCGGTGCGCTTACGGGTGCCGAGGTGGACAGTTTCGAGGATCATCGCATCGCCATGAGTTTTGCCGTTGCCGCACAATGTGCTCAGGGGCGTACCCTGATACGTGATTGCGCCAATGTAGCTACTTCGTTCCCGGGGTTCATTGAACTGGCGCAAGCTATTGGCATGAATCTGGTTGTGGATACCTCAGGAGCCCCGCAATGATGAATAATCCCGTCCCAGTAATTACCATCGATGGCCCTGCCGGTGCCGGAAAGGGTACGGTCAGCCGCCGCTTGGCACAGGTGCTGAATTGGGCTTATCTGGATTCGGGTGCGTTGTACCGGGCGGTTGGAATTGCCGCTGCGTGGGAGGGGATTGGGCTAGATGAACCGAGGCAGCTGGCCGAGTGCGCATCTAGAACCAACATTAAGTTTATAACTCAAGATACTGATGAACCTAAGATATATGTAAATGATAAAGAGGCGACAGCTGAAATCCGCTCGGAATTGGCCGGCTCCATGGCTTCGGCATTGGCGGCACAACCCGCCGTGCGCACGGCCTTGATTGCTCTGCAACGAAGCTTCCAACAGGCGCCCGGTTTGGTGGCCGATGGCCGAGATATGGGTACCGTAATATTCCCCGAGGCCCCGTACAAATTTTATTTAACCGCCAGCCCGATGGAGCGTGCACAAAGACGTCATAAGCAGTTGATGGAAAAAGGAGTTTCTGTTAAACTTGACAGTCTGTTGCACGAAATCGTGACACGTGATGAACGTGATGCCAACCGTGCGGTGGCGCCATTGCGGCCGGCTGATGATGCACACATCATCGATTCGACTTCCTTGCCCATCGATTCGGTGATTGAACGGATCCTTTCCGTTCTGCCTTCGCATTACCGTACTTAACGGCTCGCCTTCTGCAATGGAATGGTCTTCGCATGTCTGCGAAGTTTACTAACGTGCATCCGCACATAACACGTGGGTTATTCACGCAATAACCTGTTTATCAACTTGAGAACACATCATGACTGAATCATTTGCTGAACTGTTTGAGCAAAGCCAAACATCCCTTAACAACCTCAAATCCGGTGCCATCGTCACCGGTACCGTCGAAGAAATCCGTGCTGACGTCGTTGTCGTCAATGTCGGCCTGAAATCCGAAGGCGTCATCGCTATCGAACAGTTCCGTAACGAACAAGGCGAGATCGAAGTAGCCGTTGGCGATATCGTCAAAGTGGCTCTGGAATCCGTCGAAAACGGTTTCGGCGAAACCATCCTTTCCCGCGACAAAGCCAAAAAAGCTTTGGTATGGGACGAATTGGAAGTCCTGATGGACGGCGGCGAAATCGTCACCGGCCGCATCAGTGGCAAAGTCAAAGGCGGCTTCACGGTCGATATCCGAGAAGTGCGCGCCTTCCTGCCGGGTTCCCTTGTCGATGTGCGCCCCGTGCGCGATCCGGGCTACCTGGAAGGCAAAGAGCTGGAATTCAAAATCATCAAGCTCGACCGCAAGCGCAACAATGTCGTGGTTTCGCGCCGCGCCGTGGTTGAAAGCGAAAATAGCGTTGAGCGCGAGCAGATGCTCGAGCGCCTGACCGAAGGCACCATCGTTACCGGCGTGGTCAAGAACCTCACCGATTACGGTGCATTCGTGGATCTCGGCGGCGTCGACGGTCTGTTGCACATCACCGATATGGCATGGAAGCGTGTACGCCATCCTTCGGAAGTGGTCAATGTCGGCGACGAACTGCAGGTACGCGTGTTGAAATACGATCGTGAACGCAACCGTGTTTCGCTTGGCTTGAAACAACTGGGCGAAGATCCATGGGAAAACATCGCGCGCCGTTACCCGGCCGATACCCGTGCCTTCGGTAAAGTCTCCAATGTCACCGATTACGGCGCATTCGTTGAAATCGAGCCGGGCGTTGAAGGTCTGGTACACGTTTCCGAAATGGATTGGACCAACAAAAACGTCAACCCGAGCAAAGTGGTCCAGCTCGGCGACGAAGTTGAAGTCATGGTGTTGGATGTCGATGCCGAGCGTCGCCGCATCTCGTTGGGCATCAAGCAGTGCGTACCGAACCCATGGGAAGCCTTTGCCGCCATCTTCAAGAAAGGCGATAAAGTTTCCGGTCAAATCAAATCGATTACCGATTTCGGCGTGTTCATCGGTCTCGATGGCGGTATCGACGGTCTAATCCACCTGTCTGACATTTCCTGGAATTCGACTGGCGAAGAAGCCGTGCGCAATCTCAAGAAAGGCGACAATCTGGAAGCCGTTGTGTTGGCTGTCGATCCCGAGCGCGAACGCATCTCTCTGGGCGTGAAGCAACTGGAACAAGACCCGATGGGTCAATTTGCTGCCAATACCCAAAAGGGTGCCATCGTTACCGGTATCGTCAAGGAAGTGGATGCCAAAGGCGCTGTCATTGAGCTGGATGGCGGTCTGGAAGGCTACATCAAGGCCAACGATATTGCCAAAGAGCGTATCGAAGACGCCAGTCAGCATCTGAAAGTCGGTGATAGCATCGAAGCCAAGTACATCGGCAACGACCGTAAAGGCCGCGTCATGCAACTGTCGATCCGTGCCAAAGACGAGGCCGAACTGCAGGAAACCCTGGCTGAAGTCAATAAAGCCGATGCTTCCAGCGGAACCACCAAGCTCGGTGCCTTGCTGCGTGAGCAGATGGGTAAAGGCGAGTAATACCATAGTCGGCCCGGCAAATGCCGGGCCGACATCTTTTGCGGGTATCCGAAAATGACCAAATCCGAACTGATTGAATTCTTGTCTAAACAGCAACCGCATTTAAAAGCGGATGACGTCGACCTGGCTGTGAAAACCATCCTCGAGATGATGAGTTCTTCCTTATCCGACGGCAAGCGCATTGAAATTCGCGGTTTCGGTAGTTTTTCATTGCATTACCGTCCTGCCCGAACCGGCCGTAATCCTAAAACCGGTGAAGCAGTTGAGCTTAGCGGAAAACACGTACCGCATTTCAAGCCCGGTAAAGAATTGCGTGAGCGTGTCAATAACGTTACCGAAATCCAACCGCACTCCTAATTGCTGCTGATTTTCGGTTAAGCTGTAAGCAGCGGAACGGAGACCGGTATGCGTGCACTCAAAGCCATCATCGCCCTGATGTTCGTCATCGCGGGAATCATCATTGGCGCGCTTAATCAACAAAGCGTAGAAATCGATTTATTCTTTTTTCATTATCAGGCCTCTTTGGGCTTGGTGTTATTGCTGTGTGTTCTGGCAGGCGCCCTGTTGGGCGGCGCCCTGGCAAGTATCGGGTTGCTTTTGGCGAAAAGAAAACCCTCGGCGGGCTCGGGCAAAGCCCTGGCGTCCGGAGAAAAACGGCCATGATGACCAATGTTGCCTGGCTGCTTCTCATTCCTGCAGCCATGGCCATGGGCTGGCTGTTCGGCCGGCGTGGCGGTGAAATCAAAGGCGGCGCCAAAATATCACGCCTTTCCAATACCTACTTCAGGGGCTTGAACTATCTGCTGAACGAGCAACAGGACAAAGCCCTCGAAATCTTCCTGCAGATTGCCGAAGTTGACAAGGAAACGGTAGAAACGCAATTTGCGCTCGGGCATCTGTTCCGGCGCCGCGGTGAAGTCGACCGCGCCATCCGGTTGCACCAGAATCTGGTGGCACGCACCGGGCTCAGTGAGGAACAGAAAACCCGTGCTTCCCTGGAGCTAGGCGAGGACTACATGCGTGCCGGGCTTCTGGATCGTGCGGAGACCTTGTTCAATGATCTGGTCAACATGGGCGTGCACGCACCCAAAGCACTTCAGCAGCTTATCTCCATTTATCAATCTGAGCGTGATTGGCCGCAGGCGATTGCCCATGCGTTGAAGTACGAGCAGATTTCCGGTCAGGCCATGGGCGAAAGCATCGCGCATTATTACTGCGAACTAGCCGAAAAATTCATCCATGAAAACAATCCCGGCTCGGCACGCGACCAGATCGCGCTGGCCTATTCTTCGGATTCGCAGTGTGTGCGGGCCGGCATGCTCGAAGGCAAATTGGATCTGTTGGAAAACAACGATGCCGCTGCCATCCGCGCATTCGAACGGGTAGCACGGCATGATGTCGATTACCTGCCGGAAGTATTGCCAGATCTCATGGCCTGTTACGAACGCCGCAATGAATTGATGCGTGCCCGGGGCTTTCTGCAGGAAGTCATCGAGAATTATGCCGGCGTGACACCCTTGCTGGCCTTAACCGAACTGATTGAGCGTCAAGACGGCGAAGCCGTGGCCCAGGATTTTCTGGCAAAACAATTATTACAACGGCCATCGGTTCGTGGCGAAGCCGTGCTGTTGGGCAAAGTGGTGGCGCAACCGGTATCCGATCCCGCTGAAATGCTCAAAACTCTGAAGCAGATTACCGACCAGCTGTTGGTCCGTTCCGCCAATTACCGATGCAATAATTGCGGTTTCGGCGCGCGTGCACACCACTGGCAATGCCCGAGTTGCAAGCATTGGGGCAGCGTAAAGCCCTTGCTCAACCTGTTGGGTTCATGATGAGGGCATGGCATGTCGTTTAAAGTAAAAAAAGCGGTGTTTCCGGTAGCCGGTCTGGGTACCCGATTCCTTCCTGCCACTAAAACCGTGCCGAAGGAAATGCTGCCGGTAGTCGACAAACCGTTGATTCAATATGCCGTTGATGAGGCCATCGAGGCAGGCATTGATACGTTGGTTTTTGTTACCAACCGCTACAAGCATTCCGTGGCCGATTATTTCGATAAAGCCTATGAGTTGGAACAGA
>JAHEBG010000286.1 GCA_024642445.1 Gammaproteobacteria bacterium
CGGCCACTTGCCACAAGGCCTGCCAGGAACCGACATCGCTCCAACCCACCGCGATGGGCAGAATATGCCCGGAACGGGTTTTTTCCATGACCGCGTAATCGATCGAATCCGAGGCCATGGCAGAAAATGCATCGGCCTGCAATCGGATGAAGTCGGCATCGCGTTGGGCTTCAGCCACTGCAATTTGGGCCAAGCGCACCATCTCCGGGTGGCTTTCAGCCAAGGCCTCCAGATAGGCGCGCGCAGTGAACATAAACATGCCACTGTTCCAGAAATAGTCGCCGGATTGCACATACTGCTGGGCTGTTGCGGCATCGGGCTTTTCCACAAAACAGGCAATTTTGCGTACGCCCTCGCCGGCCTCGGCCTTGATATAGCCAAACCCGGTTTCCGGTGCTTCCGGCACAATGCCGAAGGTGACCAAGCCGCCGGCTTGCGCCGTAGGCAGCGCTTGCCGCACCGCCGATTGAAAGGCCTCGGTATCGGCAATGGCATGATCGGACGGCATCACCAACAACACCGCCTCAGGATTGGTTTGCAAAGCCTGATAGGCGGCTGCAGCAATGGCCGGCGCGGTATTTCTGCCTACCGGCTCCAACAACAAGGCGCCGGCCGTTCTGCCAATCGCCTGCAATTGTTCGGCCACCAGAAAGCGATGGCTTTCATTGGCCACCACGATTGGCGCGGTATCGGTCAAGCCGTTCAGACGCAGTGCCGTAGCCTGCAATAAGGAATGCTGGCCCAGAATCGGCAGAAATTGTTTCGGGTGCGCCTCGCGCGACAGCGGCCATAAGCGCGTGCCGGATCCGCCGGATAAAATCACCGGAGTGATGGAATTCATTAGAGTTTCGCCTGTGGCTTCCAGTATCATGGCTATTAAATCATATTTCAGCCCATTCCCTGCCGAGACCCTGCATGCACAACCCGAATCGCCCTATGCAACGCCTGCTGTGGGCGCAATCCGCTCTGAATGATCCGGCAATGGCACTGGAAAGCGCCTCCGCCGATGCCAGTTTCCGCAGCTATTGGCGCGGGCACAGCAACGGCCGCACCTGGATTGTAATGGACGCCCCGCCCGATAAAGAAGATATTCTGCCGTGGTTGCAGATGGCCAAACGGCTTACCGATGCCGGCCTGAATGCGCCGCATGTGCACAGCTATGATGCCGAGAACGGCTTTGTACTGATGAGCGACCTGGGCACCGAACTGTTTTTACCGGCGCTCACCGCTGCCAGTGTGGATGCGCTCTACAACCAGGCCCTTGATGCCCTTCTGCGTATGCAAACACAGGTGGCCTGTGACGATCTGCCGCCCTACGATGAAGCGCGATTGGTGGCGGAAATGGAATTGATGCCCACCTGGTTTTTACAGCGGCATTTGGGCTTTGCCCCGGAATGTGAAGACTGGGACGTGATCGAACCGGCGTTCCGCGCCTTGGTGAGCAGCGCCAATCAACAAACGCCGTGTTTCGTGCACCGCGATTTCCACTCACGCAACCTGCTGCTGTCGGCCGACGGCAACCCGGGCATTCTGGATTTTCAGGACGCCGTGCGCGGCCCGATGACTTACGATCTGGTTTCGCTGTTGCGCGATTGTTATATTGCCTGGCCAGCGCATCAGGTGGAAACCTGGGTGGAACATTACCGGGAACGCGCCGAAGCGGCCGGTCTGAAAACCGGCAGCCCTGAGCGCTTTTTGCGCGCGTTTGATTTTATGGGACTGCAACGCCACTTGAAGGTGCTGGGCATTTTTTGCCGCCTGTATTACCGCGACGGCAAGGCCGGCTATTTGAACGACCTGCCGCTGGTCTGGCAGTACACCCGGGATATCGGCAGTAAATACCCGGAAACCGCGCCGTTGATTGCCCTGCTGGAACGCGCCATCGGGCAACGCAACATTACCTTACCGGCGGCCTGATGGACGCTTTGATTTTTGCCGCCGGCAAAGGTGAGCGCATGCGCCCACTGACTTTACACACCCCGAAGCCGCTGTTGCCGGTGGCGGGCAAAGCGCTGATTGCATGGCATCTGGAACGGCTGTCAGCATTGGGCTGTCGCACGGTGGTCATCAACACTTCGTGGCTGGCCGGATGCTTTGAGCCGGCATTGGGCGACGGCAGCCGCTGGGGTCTGAAATTGCGCTACACCTATGAAGGCGAAGAGCCACTGGAAACCGGTGGCGGCATGCTGAAAGCCATGGCCCAGATGGATGGCGAACCGTTTCTGGCCATTAACGGCGATATTTTCTGCGATTACGATCTGGCCAAATTACCCACGGCGCCAAACGGTCTGGCCCATTTGGTAATGGTGCAAAACCCCGAGCACAACCCCAGCGGCGACTTTGCGCTGATGGCCGATGGCCGTTTGGCATCGGATGGCCCTGTTCGGCACACCTTTGCCGGCATTGGCGTGTACCGCCCTGAACTGCTCTGGCAAAGCCGCAGCCAATGGCAACAAAACGGCGTGGAATTTCCGCGCTTCAAACTGGCGCCTTTGTTGCGGCAGGCCATGGCCGAAGGCCAGGTGCACGGCGAACTGCATACCGGGCAATGGACCGATGTCGGCACCCCGGAACGCTTGGCGGAATTGGACCGGCAACTCAAACACCCTTAAGTGCTGAAGCTAAGATGCAATAACGGTTTTGATGAACGGCACGGTCAAGCGCCGTTGTGCCGCCAAACTGGCATGGTCCAGACGGTCCAGCAATTCACTCAAGGTGTGCAGATCACGACTCACCCGGGTGAACAGA
>JAHEBG010000287.1 GCA_024642445.1 Gammaproteobacteria bacterium
CGGATCCGATTCCGGCGGCGGTGCCGGCATCCAAGCCGATCTGAAAACCTTCGCCGCGCATGGTCTGCACGGCCTGTCGGCGATTGCAGCACTGACCGCACAGAACACGCAGGGGGTGCGAGCCATTCACGTGCCGCCACCGGCCTTTTTGAGCGCGCAACTCGATGCCTTGTTTTCCGACTTCAACATCCGCGCCGTAAAAATTGGCATGTTGGCCAATGCCCGCATGGTGGATGCGGTAGCCGATGCGCTGCAACAGTACCGTCCCAAGTTCGTTGTTCTTGATCCGGTCATGGTATCCAGCTCTGGGCATGCACTGCTGGAACCTCGCGCCGTTCGCCGGCTGATTGAACGCCTGCTGCCACTGGCAACGGTGATCACACCAAATATCGATGAAGCGGCTTTACTGCTCGATCATGCCATTAACAATGATGAAGAAGCTGAAGCTGCCTTGGTGGAACTGCTGGCCATGGGCGCGAAAGCCGTGTTGCTGAAGGGCGGCCACCTGAGCGGTAAAAAAGTCATCGACCGGCTTGATACCGGCAAAGCATTTTACGAGTTTGAACACCCGCGTCTGAAGGTGTCAGGCCACGGCACCGGATGTACACTGGCTTCTGCCATCACCGCCAACCTGGCATTGAAAAAAGCCTTGCCGGATGCCTGCGAAGCGGCCGGGGATTATGTATTCGAGGCGCTGAAGCGGGCTTATAAACCCGGTAAAAGCGCACTTTCCGTGCTGGATCACATTTCGCCCAAAAATAGGCCATAGTAGTTTCAATGATTCCAACAAAAAAAAGCGTGCCGAAGCACGCTTTTTCATTGCATTAGTGTGAAGCTTATGCCTTGATGTGCTTGATGATGGCAGCCGCGAATGTCTGCGTGGTACCCGCTCCGCCCAGATCCGGGGTCAGATGATCTTTATCGTTCATGGTATCCACGATGGCCTGCTTCAAGCGGCGCGCGGCATCGACCTGACCAATGTGCTCAAGCATCTGCACAGCGCCCAACAAAAGTGCGCACGGATTGGCTATGCCTTTGCCGGCGATATCGGGTGCTGATCCGTGAACCGCTTCAAAAATGGCGCACTCTTTGCCGATGTTGGCGCCCGGTGCCAAACCGAGACCGCCCACCAAGCCAGCGCATAAATCGGAAATGATATCGCCGAACAAGTTGGTGGTGACGATGACATCGAACTGCTCGGGGCGCATCACCAACTGCATGCAGGTATTGTCCACGATCATTTCGTTGCATTCAATCTGCGGGTACTCGGCCGCCACTTCCCGTGCCACCTTGAGAAACAAACCGGAGGTGGTTTTCAGGATATTGGCTTTGTGTACGATGGTGATTTTCTTGCGGCCCACGGCTTGGGCCAGTTCAAAGGCATAGCGTACGATGCGCTCGGAGCCCTTGCGGGTGATTTTCTGGGTCAACAGCGCGGTTTCGCCGTCTTCCGACATGCTCTGGCCTTCACCGATGTAGGCGCCTTCGGTATTTTCACGGACCGTGATGAGATCAATATTGCTGTAACGCGACTTGGTGTTCGGAAAGCTGATGGCCGGGCGGACATTGGCGTACAAATCGAAATGGCGGCGCAATGCCACGTTGATTGAGGAAAACCCTTCGCCTACCGGGGTAGTCAGCGGGCTTTTCAGGGCGATTTTGTGGCGGGCTATACTGGCCAGAGTTTCAGCCGGAAGCAATTCACCGGTTTTTTCATAGGCACAGAGACCAGCGTCAACAAAATCGTAGGTCAAACCGATATCAAGCGCGTCCAGAACGCTCAATGTGGCATCCATGATTTCCGGGCCGATTCCATCGCCTTTGATGACGGCAATTGTCTGTGACATAAGGGTTTTTCCAGTTTTACGGTAGGTTCACATTATACCGCACTTGACTGCAACAGAGCCAAACACCGATTGATTCCAACACAGTTTCAGAGCGAAAAGCGGTTAATCGTGCTTATGTTCCGGAACCGGACCATGAATGCCCTGCCCTTCCAACTGATCAAGGAAATCGACGCCGCGCCGCAGATGCGGTATGACGATGGAACCGCCGACCACCAGCGCAACACTGAACGCTTCAAACAGGGCGTCGCGTTGTACGCCTGCTTCCTTGCATTGGGCGATGTGGTAGCTAATGCAGTCGTCGCAACGAAGTACCATAGAAGCCACCAAGCCGAGCAGCTCCTTGGTTTTCAGGTCGAGAGCGCCAGGCTTGTAGGTCTGGGTGTCTAGGGCGAAGAAACGTCGCACCACTTGATTGTCTTCCGACAAAATCCGCTCATTCATCCGTTGCCGGAACTCGGTAAAGGCTTTAACGCGGTCGGCTTCATCGCTCATGCCACGGACTCCAGCAAAGGTTGGAATTTTCCAGCCCTGTCCAAGGCCACCATGTCGTCGAATCCACCCACATGGATGCCATTCACGAAGATTTGTGGGACCGATGTCCGCTTAGCCTTGGCCATCATATCCTCACGCGCTTGGCGGTCCATATCAATGCGCAGTTCACGGTACTCGAGGCCACGTGCTTTCAGAAAATTTTTGGCGGCCACGCAGTACGGGCAAACAGCGGAGCTGTAAATGAGGATATCGGCCATTTCGGTCCTTTAAGGGTTTACGGGAACTATGGAGTACTATGTAAGTCCTAGTATTACTGAATTCAAGTGCACACCGGATGAACGTAGGCAGGCTTACCAAAAAACCATTGATTCTGGCTCTGGCAGCAGGTCTAGTCTGGACCAGTTGCTT
>JAHEBG010000288.1 GCA_024642445.1 Gammaproteobacteria bacterium
TGCCACCCAACAAATATCTGATTCCGGGCGTGTTGTATTGGCCGGGCACGCTGGCACCGCAAAACGTTTCCGGCATGGCCAGTCAAATTGACTTGACCCCCACCGTTTTGGCTATGTTGGGTATTGATGCCGGCGGTGTATTTTTCGGGCAGAATCTGTTGGCCGGCAATCCCACCCCGCGGGCTTTTTTGGTCAATTATCAGGAGCTGGGTTATTTAACCCAAGAGGCCAACGGTGATCGACGGTTAATCATATTGGGCCCGAAAAAACGCGCCGACACCTATTCGGTAAATGCCGCCGGTGAATTGCAGCCCGAGCCCGAGGTGGCTGCCGATACCGATAACGCAGTGGCGCTGTTCCAACAAGTCAACGCCGTATACAGCTCAGGCCGATACCGGATGCATTGAGATGCGCTAAAATTTTTCTGGCTTCGTGTTTATTCGAAGGGCGCTTGCCACCACTCTTCAAGGTTGGATGGTTTGTCTGGGCTATTGCTGCAGAATTTTCCGGGCAAGCTCAAGTCAGGCAACCAAGACTTGTACGAGGCACTCATACCACCAATGCCCGGCGCACCGTATGTCAAGACAAAATTGGTTTTGCTGAGTTGGAGCGATTGGTACGGTTCCAACATAAAATTCAAGGTCAAATCCTGTGTCCAATGGTCTATATAGGGCTGATTTTGTTTCAATTTAATCCGAACACAGACTTTATTGCCTGACGTGTTACGTACAAAAGTAGCACGAACGCCTCTACCGCCAGCATAGTCGGTAAGGTCTTGACGCTTAGCTACGGGTATTGCAGCACTAAGAGAGACGCCATTTTCATCTAACGGACTCTCCTCGCCTTTTATCTCTATGTATTTGTCGTACAGCGCCATGTCCAGGCCGGCTTCAATCATGGTGCGGCGGTAGAATTCTCTAGCGGTTTCTTGCGCAAATGCTTGGCCACAAAAGGCAAGCAAGGCCCCGGCTAAGGCGGCGCGGTACAGCGGGTTATGCAAAAGCATACAAGCATCCGTATTGCGTAAAGACAGAGCTCTAGAATAATCACGCCCACACAGTAGCGTCAAGCACATGCGGCTGCGCGCTCGGGCACTGCCCAGCGCGGCTCTAAATTGCGCGTGATACCGTCTTTGCCTGATTTTCACACGGCCACGGTACACTAGTGGTTTGATACAACCGAGGAAAAAGTATGAACGCGTATTCTTGGATTCTTGCCGCCGGATTTTTAGCCAGCGGCCAAGCCATGGCCGATGCCCATAAGCACGATAACGCCATGAGCCCGGCAGAGATGCAGGCGCACCACAATGAAATGTTGGCCGAAGCCGTTTCCGGCGCCTGGCGCAGCGATGCCAACAAAGCCCGTGACCGCTACCGTCATCCGCAGGAAACGCTCGGCTTTTTCGGCATCACCCCGCACAGCAAGGTCATCGAAATCTGGCCGGGCGGCGGTTGGTATGCCGAAATCCTTGTCCCCTACGTTACCCAGCACGGCAGCTATGCCGGCGCAGTGAACGATCCGGCCAGCGTGGCAGAACGCCAGCGTGAGTATTACGCCAAACAAAACCAAGGCCTGCGCGATAAATTTTCCGGCAATGCTGAAGTCTTTGGCAAAGCCTCGGTGCTCACCTTCAATCCCGCGCAACCGGTATTGGGCGCGCCCGGTTCCATGGATACCGTATTGACCTTCCGCAACGTGCATAACTGGCGCATGGCCAAGCAGGCCGAGGGCATGTTTGCCGCGTTCTTTGCAGTATTGAAGCCGGGCGGCGTTTTAGGCGTGGTTGAACACCGTGCTGCACAGGACGTGGGCGATGACGACAAATCCGGCTATGTCTCTGAAGCACAGGTAATTGCTTTGGCCGAGGCCGCAGGGTTTCGTTTAGAAGGCAAGAGTGAAATCAATGCCAATGCCAACGACACCAAAAACTATGCCGGCGGCGTCTGGACATTGCCTCCAACCTTGCGCGAAGGCGATAAAGACCGTGAAAAATATCTGGCCATCGGTGAAAGCGACCGCATGACCTTGAAGTTTGTGAAGCCTTAAACCGCCTCGCCGGTTTGCAGCCGCCAAAGCGCCGCGTATGCGGCGTTTTGTTTGAGCAATTCGGCATGGGTTCCGGATTCGATAATGCGCCCGGCTTCCATGACATGAATGCAGTCGGCAAAGCGCACCGTGGAAAGCCGGTGTGCCACCACCAGACAGGTTCGGCTGTGGCTGATCTGTGCCAGCGAGCGCTGGATGGCGGCTTCGGTTTCGTTGTCGACTGCCGAGGTGGCCTCATCCAGAATCAGCAGGGCCGGATTCTTATACAGCGCCCTGGCCAATGCAATGCGTTGCCGTTGCCCGCCGGAAAGTAAATTGCCGCGCTCGCCAACGGCACTGCGATAGCCTTCGGGCAAGGCTTGGATGAAGGCATGCGCCTCGGCGGCTTTCGCCGCCTGTTCAATACGCAGGCTATCGGGCGCCTGACCGTATGCGATGTTTTCAGCAATAGTGCCATCGGTAAGAAATGGCTCCTGCGCCACGTAGCCGATATGCGCGCGTAAATCCGCGGTCGAGAGTTCAGCGCAGTCGATGCCATCGAATCTGATGTAACCGCTGTCTGGGCGGATAAAGCCCATCGCCAACTTAATCAGGGTGGTTTTTCCGCTGCCGGTACCGCCCACCAATGCCACCGTAGTGCCGGCGGGAATGTGCACAGAGACATCGCGCAGTATCGGTTGCGAACCGTAGGAAAAATGCA
>JAHEBG010000022.1 GCA_024642445.1 Gammaproteobacteria bacterium
AGGATGTTGTTGGCATCCACCACCGGCGCCGAGATCCAGTCATGGTCGGAGAATTGCGTGGCCACTTCGTTGTCGGGTGTGTCCAGCGGAATGCCGGGTTGTTCGTCGTCGATCAAGGCGTTGATGGCCGTGGCGGGATCTTTGGTCAAAAGGTCGCTGACTGAAATGCGACCCAGATACTGATTTCGGCGCGAAACCACATACAGGTAATCGGTGTGCTCGGGCATTTCGCCGCGCAGGCGCAGGTAACGCAGCACTACCTCGATATTGACGTCGGTACGCACGGTGATGACGTCGGTGTTCATCAGGCGGCCGGCCGAATCCTCGGGGTAGGACAGTGCCTGTTCCAGACGCTCGCGGTGCTCGCGGTCCATTGACTTCAATACTTCTTCAATGACGGTGTCGGGCAGGTCGTCGATCAGATCGGCCAGATCGTCCAGATCAAGGTCTTCCACCGCTGCGATGATTTCATCGGGGTCCATATCCGCAATCAGACTTTCACGGACGTCCTCACCAACATGCACCAACACTTCGCCGTCGTCTTCCGGATCAACCAAGCCCCAGACGATATTGCGTTTGGCTGACGGCAGGGATTCCAGAAGATTGCCGATTTCCGCCGGCGACAGGGTATTGACCAGACGCCGCACCGGGCCGAGACGGCCCGAATCAAAGGCATCGGAAAGCAAGCGCAACTGCTGCGCCGTTTTGGTGTGGCGAATAGGTTCAGCCATGCCGTGCTCTCCCCGTGATGCGGGTATTATCCGCGCAATCGGCGGAACTGAAAAGGATTTTTGTACGGAGAATTATTCGAACTGACGGTTGAACAGATCTTCCAGTGCATCCAGCGCCGCATCGGCATCGTCGCCTTCGGCATGGGCTTGGATGACACGGCCAGGCCCTGCCGCCAACAGCATCACACCCATGATGCTTTTGGCATTCACTTCGCGGCCACCCAGATTGAAACTCACGTTGCAGTTGAACGTACTCAGAATCTGCACAACCTTTGCCGAGGCTTGCGCATGCAGTCCGTTTTCTCCGCTGACTTTCAATTGCCGTTCCGGCATGCTTACTCCAATTCTCTGTGGTACACCATTACCTTATCATGTCCGCGCGCATTACAGTGTTTGGCCAGCGCTTCGGCCATGTACACCGAGCGGTGACGGCCACCGGTACACCCGAAAGCGACCGTGAGATAACTGCGGGTCTCGGATTCGAAGCGAGGCAACCATTGGTCGACAAAGGCCATGACCTGCGCACTGTAGGCGCTTACCAAGGCATCGGCATCGAAATAGGCGCGCACTGGCGCGTCTTTACCCGACAGCGGCTTCAGTTCCGGCACCCAATGCGGGTTTGGCAGACAGCGGGTGTCGAACACAAAATCGGCATCGACCGGAACACCGTTCTTATAAGCAAAGGATTCGAACAGGATGGAAATGCTGTTGCGGGTATGCCCTTGCACTTCATCCAGTACGCGTTTACGCAATTGGTGCACGTTGTAATGGGTGGTGTCGATAACCAAATCGGCCAAGGCGATTAATGGCCGTAGCTGGCGGCGTTCTTCGGCAATGGCATCTTGCAGGGCCATGCCCTGCATCGACAGCGGGTGTTTGCGCCGGGTTTCCGAAAAACGCTTGATCAGTTTGGCGTCCTCGGTATCGAAGAACACCAAGCGGGTGCTGAAACCCAAGGCATGGATTTCAGACAGACTTTGGCCGAGCAGGCCAAGTTCATCGATGCGGTTGCGTACATCAATGCTGACCGCCATTTTTTGTCGGGTTGGGTCCTGATTTTCGAGGCTGCCCACCAGTGACGGCAACAAGCGCACCGGCAGATTGTCTACGCAGTAATAGCCCAGATCTTCCAGAGTACGCAAGGCCACGCTTTTTCCGGAACCGGATAGGCCACTAACGATAATTAAGTGAGAATCGGAGCTGTTCATGAGGCGTGATCGGTGTTGTCCAGCAGCATCTGGTGCCGGACCATGAAATCGTTAGCGGGGTCTTTGCCCTGTTGGCGAAGTATCTGCAGACGCACGGCCACTTCGGTAAGCACGGCAAGGTTGCGTCCGGGCGCTACCGGCAGATGGAAGACTGGGATGTCCATATCCAATACCCGCTTCGACGAAGCAGTTCCGGTTAGGCGGAAATTGGCATCGTTATGGTTGTTGCCGTAATGCATCAGGTTGACGATCATCTTCAGGTATTTGCTGGTCTTGACCGACGTATCACCGAACATCTGTCGGATGTTCATGATACCCAGGCCTCGAACCTCCAGCATATCCTGCAACAACGGCGGGCAACTGCCCTCCAGAATGCTGGGAGTTATCTGGGTGAACTCGGGGGCATCATCGGCCACCAGGCGGTGACCGCGGCTGATCAGCTCCAGCGCGAGCTCGCTTTTACCGGCACCGGCTTCGCCGGTAATCAGTACGCCGAACGAAAAGATTTCCATGAACACGCCGTGCAAGGTGGTTTGCGGCGCCAGTCGGTTGGAAAGGAAATGCTGCAGCAGATTCAAACATTCAAAGCCACGCTTGCCCGATACCCATAAAGCGATGTTGGCTTCCTCGCAGGCTTCCTTCAGGTCGGTAGGGCAGGCCTGTTCCTGACTGATGACCAGTGCCAGCGGTTGCTGTTCGATGATTTTGGCGATATTTTCCCAGCGCAGACGTGCATCCAGCCGATCGAGCCAAGCCAGTTCCGCCAAGCCAAGGATCTGCACCTTGTTAGGGTGGATGACATTGAGGTATCCGGCCAGCGACGGCCGTTTGGAGGTAATATCGTTTCGGTCGGTGCGCAGATCTTTGCCCGAACGCCCGGCAAGCCAGCGCAAGGCGAGACTCTGCTGCAACTGGTCGAACAGCTCGCGTGCGCTGATGCTGGTATTCATGGGCAGCCGATAGAAAGAACTGCCCTTATTCTAGCCAAATTTTTCCATTCGTGCCGCGGACTCGCCACGGTGATGGTCTTTCATTTTTTCCTTGAGCTTCACTACTACACGGTCTAGCTTATCGGCCAGAAGATCGATGGCGGCATACATGTCATGCGCTGTGGCATCGGCAAAATGGTTTTTGCCTGCGGTATGCAGGGTGGCTTCGGCTTTATGGCTGAGTTTTTCCACGGACAGAATCATATTGACATCGAGGTGCTGCTCGAAATGTTTTCCGATACGCGCCAATTTGTCTTCGGCATAGCTGCGGATGGCGCTGGTCACTTCAACTTGATGGCCCGTGATATTCAATTGCATGGAAACCTCCTTCGTGGGTTGCCATTTCAAACTACCACAGGACATGTTAAAAATGCATCAATCTTCGGGCATGCCTTATGCCGGTTTACGCCGACTGTGAGACGGCGGAATGCGTGCGGCCTCCCGGTATTTGGCCACGGTACGCCGGGCGATCGGCTGGCCTTCGGCCGCCAACAGTTTCTCCAACTGTGCATCCGAGAGCGGGCGGGCGGAATTTTCTTTGGAAATCAGTTCGATGATGCGAGCCTGCAGGGCGTCGCTGGCCGGGCTGTCGCCGCCTTCACGCGCAATGCCTGACCGAAACAGGCGGCTGAGCTCAAACAGGCCATAGGCAGTGGCCAGGTATTTGCCACTGCAGGCCCGTGAAACAGTGGATTCATGCATGCCGATGGCGTCGGCTACCTCCCGCATGCGCAGGGTTTGCAGTGCCGAAATGCCCGACTCCAGAAACGCCTGCTGTTTGACGGCAAGGGTTTCCGCAACCCGTTTCAAGGTTTCCTGACGCGAGGCAATGCTGGCGATCAGCCATTGCGCTTCCTGAAGGTAGGGTGCCAACAGGCGGGCCTCGGTGGATGCGGTCTGTTTCGCCAGCTTCCGGTAAACGGCATTGATGCGTAATTGATGGCGCGGTTCATTCACCGGCCGAATCTGCCAGTTTTTTTTGCTTTTTACCGCAATGAAGTCCGGTTCAAGGTATTCGGTGCGGGAATGATGAAAAACCGCCCCCGGCTTCGGGTTCAGGGTTTTCAGCAAATTTACGGCCTGGCCGGCGTGTTCGGCAGAAACGCCAAGGGTTTTCGCCAACGATTGCGCTCCGGATTTTGCCAAGGCATCCAAATGCTGGGCGGCAATGGTACGTGCCAAGGCCAGCACTTCATCGGAGGCATCCAGATAAGCCAGTTGCAACAGCAGGCATTCGGACAAATCCTTCGATGCCACCGACAGAGGGTCGAATTGCTGCAACAAATGGCGTACGGTCTCGATTTCGGCATCATCCGCTGCCGGGGAAAGATCGGCAGCGCGTCGGATATCTTCGAATGGCACGGTGCAGTAGCCATCGTCATTCAGGCTGTCGATCAGCGCTTCACCTATGCGCCGATCACGCGCATTCAGCGCACTCAGGTTCAGTTGCCCCAGCAAATGCGCGTTTAGCGTTTCAGGTTCGGCGATATTGTCCCAGGGGCTCTGTACAACCTCGGAGGCTTCTATGCCGTCAAAAACCGCATGTTCGGTTTGGGCTAGTTCTTCCGCGGGCGGTGCGTTTTGGTCCGCATCCATGGCGCTAAGGCTGAGGGTTTCATTGGCCTCTTCCACGCGCTCCAGAACCGGGTTTCCTGCCAGTGCATTCTCGATTTCCTGATCCAGTTCTATGCGGCTGTAGTACAACAGTTTTACAGCCATCTGCAGTTGCGGTGTCAGTTTTTGCCCCAGCTTTTGGCTGAACTGAAATCGGCTTTTCATGCGTTATTACAGTTTGAACTGATCGCCAAGATAGACGCGGCGCACATCCGGGTGGTCGAGCAGATAGCCGGGTTCACCTTCAGCCAATGCCGTGCCTTCGAACAGGATGTAGGCGCGGTCACATATGCCCAGGGTTTCACGCACATTATGATCGGTAATCAGTACGCCGATACCGCGCTGTTTCAGTTGCCGGATGATGCCCTGGATGTCCATGACCGAAATCGGATCAACGCCGGCGAAGGGTTCGTCCAGCAATATCATGCGCGGATTGGCGGCCAGTGCCCGCGCGATTTCAACACGCCGGCGTTCACCACCGGAAAGGCTGGCGCCCAGTTGGGTGGCAACATGGCCGATTTGCAGTTCATCCAGCAATTCGGTCAAGGCCGACTCCCGGCCATTTTCATCGAGATCACGGCGCAGCTCGAGCACCGAGGCGATATTCTCGGAAACCGACATTCTGCGGAATACCGAGGCTTCCTGCGGCAGATAGCCTAAACCCAGGCGCGCGCGTTCGTGCATGGCCAGGTCGGTGATATTTCGGCCATCGAGTTCGATGCGGCCGGCATCGGCACCGATGAGACCCACAATCATATAGAAACACGTGGTTTTGCCGGCGCCGTTCGGCCCCAGCAGGCCAACCACTTCACCTGGCTTCAGATCAAGGCTGAAATCATGCACAACGGCACGTTGCTTATAGGATTTTTTCAGACCACGAACGCTCAGCATCAGTTTTTTTCCGTACTTTTCGGAAGAATGCGCATTTGCAGGCGTGTGCCATTGTTGCCGCCGGTCAATCGTCCGGACTGGATATCGTAACGGATGGATTCACCGCGCATGCTACCCCGTGCTTGGTCGATAACCACGCCGCCGTTCAGATGAATCTGATCGTTGCCGAGGTAATACACGATTTCATTCGCTGAAGCGCGCATGGTATCGCCATTATCATTGGTCTGCTGTAGACGAGCCGCCGAGCCCAGCAGGGTGACTTTGGTGATGTCACCCTTGACCCGAGTGACTACAGCCTTATCGGCCTCGATCTTGAGTGTGCCCTGACTGATGATTACATTGCCTGCAATGCTGGATTCACTGGTGTCTGTCAGCAGCGAATCCATGTTGTCTGCGGTGATGTCCATCGGCTGCTGGCGGTCGGTGCTTTTGGCGCCGGCGATTCCGGACAACAGCAAGGCCGATACAAGAATCGAAAGGAATTTATTTGGGCGCATAGTGGGCTTCAACCTTGGACAGTAATTGGACGCGGCGTTGTTTCATATTGGCTTCAAGACCGTAGCCTTTCAGTATAGAGGTCCCGTGCTGAACGGTCACCCAGCCATTGCTGTGGATGCGATGTTCTTTGGGGAAAATGCTGAGCGCCTCGGTGTTGAACTCGGTACGCAAGCCGCGCGGTGAGACCGGGCCGGTAATCTGAACCTTTTCGCGTAACTGCAATTCTCGGGCCTTGTCGGACACCCACGCAGTTTCGGAAACGGCTTGCCAAGGTTTATCATCGGCCCCCGGAAATACGAACACCGGTTTGCGGATGGTCAGCGCTTTCCCGTCCGGATCGCGTTCAAGTAAGGGCGCGGTCAGGGAAAATGCAGGGTTTCCATCGACATCGAAGGCAAACATTTTGAAGTCCATGAGCCGATAATCCGAGCGGGCTGCCGTTGCTGTGGGTTTGTCGTTGGTTTTTCGCAGATCCCATACCACCAGCGCCAGACCGGCTACCAACAAACTCATGGCCAATGTCGCGCGCCGATAATTCATTGACCCACCGCCGGCGTATTTCCGGGTACAGGGGTTTTTCCCTGCGCCGCCAGAATGAAATCGCAGAATTCGCGTGCCGCACCCAGACCGCCGGGAAGCCGGCTTTGCCAATGGGCTACGCGCTGGATTACCGCCATGGCATCGGCCGGGCAGGCAGAAAGACCCACGTTTTGCAGGCACATCAAATCAGGGTAGTCGTCACCCATGAAAGCGGCCTCGGCAAGGCTCAGGTTTTCACTGGCGCAGATCTGTTGCAGAACGGCGTGTTTATCGGCAACACCGTCGAACACATAGCGCAAACGCAGATCCTTGCCTCGGGCCTGCACAATGTTGCTTCGGCGCGCAGTAATCAGCGCAACACGGATGCCGGCATCTTCCAACAGACGCAGCCCTTGGCCATCATGCACATGGAAGCATTTCATTTCGCCGCCCTGGCTGTCGAAATACAAGCGGCCATCGGTCAGCGTGCCATCCACATCGAAACAGACCAATCGGATTTTTTGTGCGCGTTCGGCCGGACTGGGCATCAGAGCACCCGCGCCCGCAACAGGTCGTGCAAATTCAAAGCGCCGACCAGCATGCCGGCATCGTCCAATACCAGCAGACCGTTGATTTGATGGCGTTCAAGCAACTGTGCCGCCTCAACCGCCAAGTGCGCACGGTTTACGGTTTTGGGATGCGGCGCCATCAATGCGGTGACCGGCGTGGCGCTGAAGTCCAATGGGCCTTTTTGCAGGGCGCGACGCAAGTCGCCGTCGGTAAACACGCCGGCAAGGCGGCCGTCGGCATGCACGATGGCGGTCATGCCCAGACCTTTCTGACTCATTTCCAACAGGGCATCGGTAACATTGGCATCGATGGCAACTTGGGGCAGGGAATCGCCGGCATGCATCAGGTCTTCAATGCGCACCAACAGACGGCGCCCAAGGCTTCCGGCCGGATGCGAACGGGCAAAATCGTCTGAATTGAAGCCGCGTGCTTCCAGCAGTGCAACGGCAAGCGCATCGCCCAAGGCCAAGCTGACTGTGGTGCTTGAAGTGGGCGCCAGGCCGAGTGGACAGGCTTCTTCAGGTACGGAAATATCCAAATGCACATCGGAAAACTGGGCCAAGCGCGATTCCGGCTTGCCGGTAAGGCTGATGATGACATTGCCCTGACGTTTCAATACCGGCATGATCAGATTGATTTCGTCGGATTCCCCCGAATTCGACAGCGCCAACACCACATCGGCATCCAGAATCATGCCCAAATCGCCGTGGCTGGCTTCGCCGGGGTGCACGTAAAACGCCGGTGTGCCGGTAGAGGCCAGCGTTGCCGCGATTTTATTGGCGATGTGCCCAGACTTGCCCATGCCGGTACAAACCACGCGCCCTTTGCAGGCAATCAGGCGTCGGCAGGCTTCGGCAAAAGCGCCGTCCAACCGGTTTTCAAGACTATGCAAGGCTTGCCGCTCAAGCTGCAAGACCTTCTTGCCCGACGCAATCCAAGCCGCATCGTTGGAAAAATTTTCAACGCTTTCAGGGGTCATCGGCCATCTTTAGCGGTATCATGGACAACCTATTGTACGACTTTCGATGTGAGCGTGTGCAGATGTCCCCCGAATTGATTGCCCAGATGATCGAAGCCGGCTTGCCGGGTGCCCAAGTGGAAGTGTTCGGCGATGACGGTGTGCATTTCGAAGCATGCGTGGTGCACGAATCCTTTGCAGGCAAATTGCCCTTGGCACGGCACCGATTGGTGTATGCCTGCCTGGGCGACAAAATGGGCGGTGAAATCCACGCGCTGGCGCTGAAAACCCTGACTCCGGCCGAAGCCGGCCGCGCCTGAGGATTGCACATGGCGAAGATTATCATCAACGGTGGCGAAGTCCTGAACGGCGAAGTCCAGATTTCCGGCGCCAAAAACGCGGTCTTGCCAATTTTGTGTGCCACCATTCTGGCCGATGAACCGGTGACCTTGTCGAACGTGCCGCATCTGCACGATGTCACCACCACGGTGAGCTTGCTGGGCGCATTGGGCGCCAATATCACGGTAGATGATAACCAGACATTGCATATCGATCCGCGCACGGTCAATCAAACCGTGGCGCCGTATGAGCTGGTAAAAACCATGCGTGCCTCGATTCTGGTACTGGGGCCTTTGCTGGCGAAATTCGGCCACGCCGAAGTGTCGCTGCCGGGCGGCTGTGCTATCGGTTCACGTCCGGTTGATCTGCACATCAAAGGCATGCAGGCGTTGGGTGCTGAAGTGGTGGTGGAAAACGGATTCGTGAAAGCGAAATGCGATCGACTTAAAGGCGGCCGCTTCGTGTTCGATATGGTCAGCGTCGGCGCGACCGAAAATGTGTTGTGCGCTGCGGTTCTGGCGCAGGGCACCAGCGTGCTTGAAAACTGCGCGCAGGAACCGGAAATCATCGATTTGGCGCTGTGTCTGCAAACTCTGGGCGCAAAGATTGACGGCATCGGTACCAGCACCATGACCGTGGAAGGGGTTGAGCGCTTGCACGGGGGCAGCTATCAGGTCCAGGCCGACCGTATCGAAACCGGAACCTTTCTGGTGGCAGCCGCCATGACCGGCGGGCGCGTGGTATGCAAACGCGCGCGCGCCGACTATATGGATTCGGTATTGCAGAAATTGCAGGATGCCGGCGCCCATATCAGCACAACGGCCGATACCATCACCTTGGATATGGGCGGTCGTCGCCCGAAAGCGGTCAATATCACCACCGCGCCGTACCCGGCATTCCCTACCGACATGCAGGCCCAGTTTGCCGCCATGAACTGCATCGCCGAGGGTGTGGGTGTCATCAAGGAAACCATTTTCGAAAACCGCTTCATGCACATGAACGAGCTGATGCGTTTGGGCGCCGATGTCAAAATCGACGGGCATACCGCCATTGTGCGCGGTGTCAACGGGCTTACCGGTGCGCCGGTGATGGCTACCGATTTACGGGCTTCGGCGTCGTTGGTGTTGGCTGGATTGGTGGCGCAGGGTGAAACCCAAATCGACCGCATCTACCATATCGACCGCGGCTACGAAAACATTGAAGAAAAATTCCGCGGGCTGGGTGCCCGCATCAAGCGCATCGGCTGATCAGCGGATACGGAGCAGCTTCATTTCCACATCGTCGCCGTTGGCATTGTTTTCCTGGATAAGAACCGGCGCATAGTTGCGGTCTTTGGCCAGCCAAATGCGTGTGCTTTTACCGTTGCTGGTTTCGCGAATGCGTTCAACTTTTACGGTGGCCATTCGGCCAAGTGCGGTGCCCAAGGTTTCTTCGCCCAACACCCGGAACCGGAAGGTTTCCAGGCGGCCTTTGCTGATACCACGGTAAACCAGCGTGCCGGTTTTGCCGGCTTGCAGATCCGAAATCACCGCTAAAGTCAGGCTGTGCTGGTCGAGCAGACCGGCTTGATAGGGCACTTCCCGATCGTTCTTGTTATCGCTGTAAATGTAGGTACGCGTGCTGCGATCCAAGTCAGTGCTCTTGCGGTTGGTTTTCCAGGCCAACTGGGTTTCCTGACGGCTGGAAAGCAATTCCATCTCCCCGTTATTGACTGCCAGCGTGGTGCTTTCGTTGACGCCGGCACCGGCCAAACTGGCCAGACCTTCGGTGCCGGTCACCGTGGTTTTCAGCAGCCACGTGCCCGAACGCGCCGGCGCGAACGACATCGTGCTCAC
>JAHEBG010000289.1 GCA_024642445.1 Gammaproteobacteria bacterium
TTAAAAGACGAGCGCGATGCCGCTGCCATGACGCTGGCCGACCGGCGCGCTTCAGACCGGGAAACCCAGGCCAAATTCAGTAAGCGCCAGAAGGACAAATACGGAAGAAAATAAGGATTTACCGTGCGTTCAAGCCGAAATTGACCGGCATTGGGTACAATAGAGCGTTAGCACTAAGTGCGGGATTTGGAAGTCAACATGTCGGAAGAAGAATTCAAGCAAGCGGCCCTGGAGTACCACCGGATGGCACCGGCCGGCAAGATCAAGGTCAGCGCCACCAAGCCGATGGTAACCCAGCGGGATTTGGCACTGGCGTATTCTCCGGGCGTAGCGCACGCCTGTGAAGCGATTGTGGCAGACCCCTCTCAGGCCTCTACCTTAACCGCACGGGCCAATCTGGTGGCAGTGGTCACCAACGGTACCGCGGTGCTTGGCCTTGGCAATATCGGGCCACTGGCCGGCAAGCCGGTAATGGAAGGCAAGGGCGTGTTGTTCCAGAAATTCGCCGGCATCGACGTGTTCGATATCGAAATCGATGAGAACGACCCGGATAAGTTGGTCGACATCATTGCCAGCATGGAACCGACCTTCGGCGGCATCAACCTGGAGGACATCAAAGCACCCGAGTGTTTTGAAGTGGAGCGCAAGTTGCGCGAACGAATGAAAATCCCGGTATTTCACGATGACCAGCATGGCACCGCCATAATCGTGGGCGCAGCGGTCATCAACGCGTTGCACGTTGCCGGCAAAAAAATTGAAGAGGTCAAGCTTGCTACCAGCGGTGCCGGTGCGGCCGGTATCGCCTGTCTGGATATGTTGGTGGCATTAGGTCTGAACCCGGAAAACATTCTGGCTATCGACCGTGACGGCGTGCTGTTCGAAGGCCGTGAACATCTGGATGCCGATAAAAAACGTTATGCCCGCAAAACCGATAAACGTAGCTTGGCTGAAATCGTGGAAGGCGCAGACATATTCCTTGGGCTTTCCGCCGGCGGCGTATTGAAGCCGGAAATGGTGGCTACCATGGCCGCGCGCCCAATCATTTTTGCATTGGCCAATCCGTACCCTGAAATTCTGCCCAGCGATGCCAAGGCGGTACGTGCCGATGCCATTATCGGTACCGGACGTTCCGACTATCCGAACCAGATCAATAACGCCCTGTGCTTCCCGTACATTTTCCGCGGCGCACTTGATGTGGGTGCCACCTGCATCAATGAAGACATGAAGCGTGCCTGCGTCTATGCCATTGCCGAATTGGCGCGCAAGGAAGCCTCGGATTTGGGTTCTGCTTACAGCGGTGAAACCCCGACATTTGGTGCTGAATACCTGATACCGCGGCCTTTTGATCCACGCCTTCTGATTTCACTGGCGCCGGCGGTAGCGCAGGCCGCCATGCTTTCGGGTGTGGCCACCCGGCCCATTGCCGATATCGGCGGCTACCGCGAGCAGCTGTCGCAGTTTGTTTATCGTACCGGTCTTTTGATGCGCCCGATGTTCGAACGCGCGCGCGCCGACATGAAGCGTGTGGTGTATGCCGAAGGCGAGGAAGAAACCGTATTGCGTGCTGTGCAGACGGTGGTCGATGAAGGGCTTGCACGTCCGATCCTGATTGGCAGGCCGGCAGTCATCCAGCGCCGTATCGAAAAACTCGGCCTGCGTCTTAAGCAGGGCGTGGATTTCGATTTGACCAATCTGGACGACGATCCGCGCTTCAACGAATACTGGCAGCACTACCATCAAATCATGGCGCGCAAAGGGGTCACCCCGCCGGCAGCCAAGGCCATCGTGCGTTCGCGCGGAACAGTGGTGGCGGCGCTGATGGTCAAACGCGGTGAAGCCGATGCCATGCTGTGCGGCATCGTAGGAAAGTACCAGGGCAAGCTCAAGCATGTGGTCGATGTCGTTGGCATCGACCCAAACGTCTCCAGTCTGTCCGCGTTGTCGGTGGTGATCAGCGACAAGGGCCCGTTATTTTTTACCGACACCCATGTTCAGAAGGAACCCAGCGCCGAACAAATCGCTGAATCCACCTTGCAGGCAAGTTTCCGTATGAAGCTGTTTGGTATTACGCCAAAAGTGGCGTTGGTATGCCATTCCAATTTCGGTTCATCGGAAGGCGAAAGTGCCAAAAAAATGCGGGAGGCTTTGCCTTTGATTTTGAAGCGCCAGCCGCGACTGGAAGTGGAAGGTGAGATGCATGTGGATGCCGCGCTCAAGCCAGAAATACGCGAGCGTCTGTTCCCGGATTCGCGCCTAACCGGCGCCGCCAACTTGCTGGTTATGCCGAATCTTGATGCCGCCAATACTGCCTATAACCTGACCCGCGTGATGACCGATGGTATCGGCATCGGCCCGGTATTGATGGGTCTTGCCAAGCCTGTGCATGTGCTGACCACCTCGGCGACCGTGCGCCGTGTGGTCAACATGACCGCCATTGCCGCCGTTGAGGCGCAGATCCGCGAACAGCGCGGCGAATAACACTTTAAGGATTGAGAATTGCCATGAGTTGGATGAATGATGTCTTGAACAACGACCACGACCCGAATGAAACCCGGGAGTGGCTGGAATCGCTGAAAGCGGTTTTGGATCACGACGGTGCCGACCGTGCCCAGCAATTGCTGGAGCGCATGGTCGAGCTCACCCGCCGTTCGGGGGGCAACCTGCCATTCCACCCCACCACTGAATACATCAACACCATTCCGGTAGACAAAGAGCCGGCGATGACCGGCGACCTGGCCATGGAAT
>JAHEBG010000023.1 GCA_024642445.1 Gammaproteobacteria bacterium
ACGGTTTCCGGATCGAGACCGCAGGCCAACCATGCCGCGGCGATTTCCAACGTGGAGTGTTGCACACGCGCCGGATCCTGCACTTTAATCAGTGCATGGTAATCGGCAAGAAAATAGAAGCTTTCGGTACCGGCAGCTTTACTGGCAGCAATTGCCGGGCGGATGGCTCCGGCGTAATTGCCCAAATGCGGCGTTCCAGAAGTGGTGATGCCGGTAAGAACGCGCACAGTTTTCATACGTAATTAATTCGCGGCTTCCTCGACCTTTTCACCGGCTTTTTTCACGTCTTTGCCAATACCCTCAATGGTATTACAGGCCGAAAGCGCCAAAACCAACGACAGACAGAACAAAACAGTCAAGAACTTTTTCATGGGCAACTCCTTTTTGGATTAGCTTCGCATCAACGTGGATTTGCCGAACAGGCTTTCTACCAGATCTACGGCAAGTTTGCCGGTACGATTATGTTCATCGAATGCCGGATTTAATTCAACGATATCCAACGAGGCCATCAGGCCGGTGTCGGCAATCATTTCCATAACCAATTGCGCCTCGCGGTAATTGGGGCCGCCCGGCACAGTGGTGCCCACGCCGGGGGCAATCGAAGGATCCAGGAAATCGACATCGAAACTGACATGCACATGGGTGTTTTCATCAAGCCCGCTGAGCGCTTCCTCCATGGAGCGCTTCATTCCGCGCTCATCGATATGACGCATGTCGTAAATATCAAGACCATAACGGTGCACCAGACGTTTTTCACCGATATCGACCGAACGGATGCCGACTTGCCGGATTTCATCCGGAGAAATGGCCGGCTTGCTGCCGCCCAATTGGGTTAAGGGGTCAGGGCCCAGGCCACAAAGACAAGCGACCGGCATGCCGTGGATATTTCCTGAAGGGGTTACGTCACTGGTGTTGAAATCGGCATGGGCATCAAGCCAAAGAATACGCAATTTTTTGCCGTTCTCGCGGCAATAACGTGCCACGGCAGTTATCGACCCGATACCTAGGCAATGATCGCCACCCAGGACAATCGGCAGCTCTCCACGGCCTAAACTGGCATATACGGCCTCCATGGTCAGTCGGTTCCATTCCACCACTTCCGGCAAGTGCCGGTATCCGGATTTTGGTGGCTGCCACGGGTTAACCGGGCCCTGCACATTGCCATAATCAACAACATCCAGACCACGTGCGCGCAAGGCATCGGCGATGCCGGCTACACGCAGGGCTTCCGGGCCCATCGAAGCACCACGATGTCCGGCGCCGATATCGGTTGGAACACCTATCAGGGCGATGGCAGGGGTATTGAGTTTCATAAGGCAGCCGTAAAAATTCCTGTGCCTAGTGTAACGAACTTGAAGATATTCTGCCTAAGCAGACGTGGTGCCGGCACCCGGATTCGAACTGGGGACCTACCGCTTACAAGGCGGTTGCTCTACCAACTGAGCTATGCCGGCATCTGAGACCGCATATTGTACGCCAGTGCGCCGGATTTCGGAACCTTATGGGCATGGTTGTGCTGGAATCGGTGGCGTCTGCTCGGCCAACCACTGTTCAAATCCTGCGCGATTACGGATGCGGGCATCAATCCACCAGGTTTCCCGGCTTTGCTGTTCGGCCCGCAACTGCATCTCTATCCCCAATTGCTGCGCTACCCGCTGTTGCGTTTGCGCGCTTCCAAGATCGGTAAATTGTCCGGCATCTATACTGAAATCGGCTCCGACCAAGGCCGAGTTCCAACCGGCACTCAGCAGGCTTTCGCGCAGCAAATCCGCATCTTTGCGGCTGGCACTGGCAGGAACCGTAAGTCGATAGCCGGTACCGGTTACCGACAAGGACTTGCGGCGCTGCATGTCCAAGGTGATGTATTCCAAACCCTGCCAGGCCCTTCGAAGGGACGCCTGATCGGCAAACGGGCCAATCTGCCAACATACGCCGAGGTCTGAGCGCTGCTTGCTCTGTTGCAACTGCAGATATTCCTGATGGAGTATCAATCCGGGAATGCCCGGCTCGGTAAGCGGCAGGCCGGCATACTGAGGCTCGGGCCGCCATTGTGCCCAGAGCCAAACGCCGGCATTGGCGAACAAAACAATCAGGCAGAGCCGGTGAACCCAAATCATAGACCACTCAACTCGATATAGCGCAGCATGCCCTGAAACAGCAGGTCAGGCACAAAGCTGTTGGGCTTGGGCAAGCTTCGCATCCACGGTTCTGCGGCACCGCCACTGACCAAAATGTCCACGGGCGCGTCCTTGAATGCCTCACAGCAGATACGCTCCACCATGCCCAATATCTGATGTTCAATTCCGGTAGCCAGGGCATCGGGCGTGTTATCGGCCAATCGCTGCGCACGGCCCGGACTTTCGAACAATCCGGGGAAATGATCACGCATGCACTGCCATTGAAAGTCCGGACTGGGTGCAATGACCCCGCCGTGATGGCGACCATCCGCGCCCAGAACATCCAGGGTTAGTGCCGTGCCGAATGACATCAACAGCACATCTTTGGCCAATTCACTGGCTGCCAACAACGCCAAGAACCGATCCACACCCAATTGTTTCGGCTGCGGGTAGGCGGTACGCAAGCGCCCCAATTTCGGCATGGACTCTACCCGCGTCACCGGCTGCCGGCAGGGCATCAAAATCGCGTTCAGCCGTTCGGCACGCCACCCTTTGCTGACACTGGCAAGAAACAGACGCTCCAGACTCGGGTCCGACAGAATGATCTGGCTTTGCTCGAACAATTGCGGGTCATCGAAATCGAGCGTGGCCACCATCTGCCAACCAGTGGGTTCGCGACGCGCCAGTTTCAGGCGGCTATTGCCGCTGTCAATCAAACAATCAGCCATGATTCAGCTTAACGCTAAGCTCTCCACTATGGAAGCGCTGAACGCCCTGCGCGGTTTCAAGCAACAATGCTCCGTCATGGTCGATGCCGTGCGACAGCCCCTCTATGCGACGTTGGCCGTCTTCCAGCACCAGCATTTGTCCAAACAGTCCATCACTGGCTTGCCAATCCTGCAGGAAGGCAGCAAGGCCTTCACGTTCAAATTCTTCAAAGCCGGCCTGAAATGCGTTCAATGCCTCGGCCAGTATTCGATTTCGATCCCATGGGCCCGGGTAATGACGGTCAATAGCAGTCCAAGCTTGATCGATAGCGCTACCTGCTTCTAAGGACAAGCTGACATTCAAGCCAAAGCCTACCGTAGCGTCGCACGGACCGCCGGATTCACCGCGCAGTTGAATCAATAGGCCTGCACACTTCTTTCCTTCAAGCCAGATATCGTTGGGCCACTTCAAAGACAGGCCTTCGATGCCCTGTGCACGTAGGCTACGCACCAGGATCACCGCACATGCCAAGCTGAATCCGTTCATTGCAGCCACCGAAATCGGAAACCGGCGATTGATGCTGCAATAAATATTGGCCAGTGGCGGCGAGCACCATTGCTTGCCGCGCCGGCCCTGCCCTTGGCTTTGGGTTTCCGCAACCCATACCGCCATGCCGGTGTCGGGAGTAGGTGCGGCCATGGCCAGGGCTTGAGTAGACGGCACATCGAATTCAACCTGCAAAGCCCTCAGCTGGGCCGTGGTCTGTGCATTCAGACTATTGCGGATGTCTTGCGCGGACATCAGAGGCGTTGGCTTGACCAGTGCGTAAGCGCGATTGGCCAGAAGTGCAATTTGCAGGCCTCGGTTGCGCAAGTGCTGAATCCGCTTCCAAACAGCGGCACGGGTAATGCCAAATTGAGCGGCCAGTGCCACACCGGTTTGAGGGCCCTGCAGCAACGCCGAGATTAAAGCGGCATTATCCACGGGGGCCGAACAATACACGACCCAAGATACGGGCTTTTTCGAAACGCAATTCATTGCCTTGGCGAAGGCGCTCGAGATTGGCGCGATGGCTGTAGATCAACAACCCGGCGGAAAAGGCCGCGAACAGCCAATGCACCGGACTGCCATGAAACAAAAAAGCACTCAACAGCAAACTGCAGGCCGCCAGCACTGTGGACAACCCTACATACCCGGTCAACAACAGGCAGAGCGCCCAGACAACCAACAGCGGAATCAGCGCCTGCGGCCATACCATCAGCAAGCCACCCACCAGTGTTGCAGCGCCTTTACCACCTCGGAAATCATGGAAAACCGGCCAGATGTGACCGACCACGGCCATCAACATGGCGCCAAACGCCACAGCCGCATCTCCGGGGAAAAACCGCTGCGCCAAAGCTACGGCCAGCACACCCTTGCCGACATCAATCAGCACAACACCCAATGCAAACTTCCAGCCCTGGGTTCTCAGGGCATTGGTACCGCCGGCATTGCCGCTGCCC
The DNA here is from genome assembly GCA_024642445.1 of Gammaproteobacteria bacterium. Lineage (GTDB taxonomy): Bacteria > Pseudomonadota > Gammaproteobacteria > Xanthomonadales > Xanthomonadaceae > Arenimonas. Next base: position 4,328 of record JAHEBG010000023.1, read on the forward strand.
AAGTTACGAATATCGACACCGCGCAATTTGCCGATCATTAGGCTTCCGGACACCGACCCCAATACGTAACAGGCCAACAAAAAAAGGGCCATGGTCATGGTTTCTCTCCCATCGGTTGCAGCGATATCACCAAAGCGCCAGGACCGGCATGGGCACCAACGGCAGGGCCGGTTTCAACGCACCAAGCCTCGGCACATTCAATTTGAGCGGTAAATTCGCGCAGCAATGTTTGCCCCGCTTCTAGATCATCGCAATGTCCGATAATCACGCGGTAGCGTCGCGTTCGATCAATGCGTTGCGCCACATGGCGTGCGAAGCGTTGAATCGTATTTCGCTTTCCGAACAGTCCGTTGTTAACCACCAGCTTACCTTCCTTGGAAAGTTTGGCGATAGCGGTCAAGCCCAGCAGACGTGCAATCGGTACCACCCATCGTGGAACGCGGCCACCACGAACGGCATGGCTGATATCGGCAGTACAAGCCCAGGTTTCTGTAACAGGGCGTAAGCGCTCCAGCAGCGCAACTATGGCTTCGGGGCTTTGACCGGACTGTGCTGCCTCGGCAGCAGCCAATACCAGCAAACCGTGGCCACCGGCAGCATTGGCGGTATCGAAGATATGGATTCGTTCGCCGTGTCCACGTTTCGCTGCCGCTTCCGCCGATTGTACGGTACCGGAAACGGCGCGCGATAACCCCACATAGACCAAGTGCGGATGGTGCGACAGCAGGAATTCGAACTGCCGTCGGAAATCGCCCGGCGACGGTTGACTGGTGCGTGGCAACACCAGTTCCGTGCGTAGCTTATGGTAGAACTCCTGCGTACTCAGACCCACTTTATCCAAGTAATCGGTTTCACCGAAACTCAAGCGCAATGGCACCCAATGGATATTGTATTGACGCGATAATTCTTCCGGCAAATCAGCCGAGGTATCAGTGATAATCACTACCGACTTGGCACCGGCTGCCGTACGTGCCTGTGCCTGCATATCATCGGCCTTGGTGCTTTCAATACGTCCGTAGTTTGCGGCCAAATCGAACAATTGCTTTGGATTGGACACATGCGCATGCAGACGGACACGCGAACTGGAACCGGCAATCACCACGCATGAGGCTCCCAGATTGGCCACATCGGCACGCAACCCGCTTCGGTCCAGCCCTTCACCCAGAATCAGACACTCGCTGCACCAGCGGTGCTCCGGATCACCCTCCATCAACTCGAGATGGGCTTCGGAAACTTCCATATCGGCACTGGCGTTTTCTGCCTCGTCCTGCAGGTCGATTTCACCCTCCAAAATGAACTGGTACACGCCTTCAAGTAAATCAACAAAGCCCTGCGCGCCGGCATCAACGACACCGGCCTTCATCAGCACCGGCAATTGGTTTGGCGTGTTGGCCAAGGCACGTCTTGCATCCATCAACGCCGACTCGAACCAGACTTTGAAATGAAAGCCGCGGACATCGGTCTGTAGGGATTCGGCAAACACAGTGATAACACTTAGGATGGTGCCTTCCTTGGGTTCCGATAGGGCATGCCGTGCCGACAGCGCACCATGCCGTATGGCCTGCGCCATCTGTTCAAGACTTGCGGTTTGCCGATTTCCGATGCGCTCGGAGATTCCAGTAAAGAACTGCGCCAGTATCGCTCCTGAATTTCCTCTGGCGCCGTCAATGGCCTGCTCACTGACACGGCGCAGCAATTCTCCGGTGCTGTCAACTTTACGATTCAAGGCGCCGGTGAGAATGCTGCCCAAGGTAAATGCCATGTTGCTGCCGGTATCGCCATCGGGCACTGGAAATACATTGATTTTGTTCAGCAGATCGCGCTGGGAAATCACACGTCGGGCGCCGGAAATCAAGGCCCTGCGTAACATCGGTGCGCGAATAAGTGGGGCATTGGCGCGGAGAGTAAGTGTATTCATTCGTGGTGTTAAAGTCTGAAAGCCGTAGAACAACATCCAGCGGTCTGTCATTTTTAATGCACCACACCGAAACTTGCAACCTTTTTCAGCTCTTCGGCATCTATATTGGGTAAGCCACAATTACGGCCATACCGATGAAAACCCTCGCCATCCTGTTCATGCTCTGCTGTGTATTCCTCAGACTATCGGTGTCAACGCCGCATTGGCAGTTCGATAGTATCAATGCCGATGCCTGTTGCTTGATGCCTCAGGAACAGCAAAACCCTGCAACTGAACCCGTACAGCCCACGGTCAAAGCGACAAAAATTCCGCGCTGGCACCGGGTCATACCGGGCATGTTTTCCTAGACCAGACAAGGCAACTGAATGGTGAAACGAGCGCCACCCAGTTCAATTGAACGATCAACCGATAATTCGCCGTTATAAGAGCGGATGATATCCTGAACGATGGCCATGCCGATGCCATGTCCTTGCACGCGTTCGTCGCCTCTGACGCCACGCTGTAATATTTTTGGAATATCCAATGTTTCAATACCGGCGCCGTCGTCTTCAATGCTGATGAAAAGCCCAGGCCTTTTAGCGCCCGGTGCAAAAACGGAATGTACGGTCAACAGCACCCTATGCTTCGACCATTTGAAGGCATTCTCCAGAAAATTCCCGAGCAGCTCCTGCAGATCGCCCAGCTCTCCCGAAAATTGCGCAGCCTGCTCCACCTCAAACTCGCACAAAACACCTTTACTACGGTAGATTTTTTCCAGACTCTGCACAATGCTTTCGGCTTGCGGAAGCACCGCAATAGGTGCCGAATACAGGGCATGCCCGGTCCGCGATGCGCGCGCCAACTGATAGGTGACGATATCGTTCATGCGCTGCACCTGCTGGTACACCTCTTGCTTGAACTGCTGGGGACTGCTTTCACCCTCTATCTGCGACTGCAACACCGCCAGCGGCGTTTTCAGACTGTGCGCAAGATCGGCTAGGGTATTCCGGCTCATGTCCAGATTGCTGCGCTCGCTGTTGATCAAAGCATTGATGCTGCCGGTAATTGGGCGAAGCTCGGTGGGATAATTTTTGTTCAGGCGTTGCTGCTTACCCAGATGCAGATCACGCATGTCGGTTTCCAGCATCCGTAGCGGCTGCAGACTCCAACGCAAGATCACCACTTGCACCAAGACCAGCAGCACGCCCGCGATGCCGAGATACACCCACAAAGAACTCCGGTATTCGGTAATCTGCTTGAAAATTTCTTCTTCGCTTTCGAATATGCGCAGGGTCAATACCACTGTACCTTGCTTGGTATCGAAGCCGCTGGTAGCTGTGTATTGGTAAGCATTGATACTGGAGTCTTCACCGATGGGAAGAGGCACCGGCCCACTGAATTCAGGCGCCTGCCCCAAAACACCGGGCGTTAACGCCGGTAGACTGAACAGGGCTACGGAATCTGACTGCCATGACGCTTGGGCGCCTGCCAACTGCGCATACAGGCCGCTGCGGAAATTGTTGAAACGCGCATCCGGAGGATTGTCGATGGCCGCAATCTGCAACTGGCCATTTCGGTCGAATTCAACCTGATTCCAATAGGCGCTAGCATAACGCACCATGCGCGCTTCCATATTGTTGATCAGGGCGCTCTGGAAGGCTTTATCAAGGGCGACACCGGTCAGGCCCAGAAAAGCGACAAGCCCAAGACTTGCGGCTATCAGCTGTCTGGCGTGCAGTGACAATGCCCGACGCATCGCGCTCATGGGCGTGTGGCGGGATTATTCGTTGCGCGGGATCGCGAAGCGGTATCCGCGGCCGCGAACGGTTTCGATGGGCTTGAGCGCGCCGTCGGGATCGAGTTTCTTGCGCAGACGTCCAACAAACACTTCCAGCACGTTGGAATCGCGGTCGAAATCCTGCTGGTAGATATGTTCGGTGAGGTCCGCTTTTGAAACCAATTCGCCGGCATGCAGCATCAGATATTCGAGTACTTTGTACTCATAGCTGGTCAAATCGGCCGCCACATCGTTGATGGTGACTTTCTGGGCAGCCAGGTCCAGCTTCACAGGACCGCACTCAAGGCTCGGCTTGCTCCAGCCGGCGGCACGTCGCAACAGGGCATTGATACGAGCCAGCAACTCTTCCACATGGAACGGCTTGACCAGATAATCATCGGCGCCGTACTTCAGGCCTTCGACTTTGTCTTGCCAGCTGGTGCGGGCGGTAAGAATGAGTATGGGGAATTTCTGGCCGGCATCGCGCAGACCGCGGACCACATCCATACCGGGGACTTTAGGCAGACCCAGGTCGATAACAGCCAAATCAAAGGGGATTTCCTTGCCGTGAAACAAGGCTTCTTCGCCGTCACTGGCGGTATCTACCGCAAAACCTTCGCGTTTCAAACGTGCCGCCAATGTTTCCCGTAATGGTGCCTCGTCTTCCACTAACAAGATACGCATAGTCAAAACTCTCCGTGACGTTTAATGGTCCGAGGCGATGCTCCGATAATCCGAATCATCGTCCTCTTCCTGAACAGTGTCTACTGAACGGCCATTTTCGTCAAATAAACGCTGATGGATGACGACACGGCCGTTAGGCATTTGAACTTTGATTTGGTTTAATTGACGGCCTTGCACGCTGACCGGGCGGGCACCGATGACCTTGCCGCCGGTTTGACGCTCGACCTGGTTGAGCGTAATCGGCAGGCGCTCAGGTTTACTCGCTCTGCGCTCGCGAACGCGGGCTGGTGCCTGAGGTGGCTCAACGAAGTTTCCGCGCCGTACCTGTACTTCCTGGGCGGGTTCGGACGCTTTGTTCTGATCTTTGTCACGCGCCTGCAATTGCGTACCAGAGGCAAGCAGCACAAGGGCAACAATGGCAGTCAGAACAGATTTCATCACGGTAGTTTAGTCTAAAGCAGACAGTAGTGTCAGCCGCTAGTGTTGCATGGGTAAAGTGAATTGCCTCTGAATCCCGTCAATAGATCTCACCCACGCAACAACGCAGTGAGCCCCCAGCCCGCTCCAACATGGGCATGGGCACCTGATGCAGACGAAATCCATACTCGGCCAATTGCATTCTTTGGCTGTCGTTCAGACTGGCCGCAGCTTTACTGCTCAGAAATACATCATTGTCGCTTAGCGCAATGCCGTTGCCGGCAAAGGCGGCTTTTTGAGGCTCATTGAGCACAATGGCACGGCCTTGGTAAAAGGCGGTGATGGCCTGGGCAATGCCCGGATCGGCAAATCCACCCGGGGCAATCAACAGTGCGCGGGAAGCTAGAACACTCAGCAGCACATTGGTGTGGTATTCGCCCGGTGCCAAATCGAACATCAAACAGGCTTTCAAGCCAAAGGCGGCGTGCATCGCCTCTGCGCCGATTGTATCGCAACGATCGCTTAAGCCACAGAAACCTATGCCGCGGCCACGATCAATGATTAGTGAGCCGGTCAATTCGCAAATGCCAGGCTGGGCGCTCAAATCATGCAGCGCACGGCCCATGGTTTCGGTGAAATATGCGCGGATATCCTCTCGGGCGGTTTCTTGCTGGCGTTCCGGATGCCGCATATGTCCAATAATCAAATGGCTGGGCGTGACGGCGAAGGCATTGTTCGGGAATACCGCATCCGGGGTTTGCCTGTCTCCGTTGAAAACAACCACGGGCAGACACTTGCTTATCGCCGCCTGCAACGCCAGGTGCTCGGTCATTGCAGTTTCAGCATCGGCGCCCAAGGCATTTTGCATATAGCGATTGTCACGTGCCGACTGCTCCGACAAACGGAACCCTACCGGACTGACTAAAAATGCCGATTTGGCGCAGGTGCTTGTGGCATTCAACGGCAGCGTTTCGGCATAGGCAAAAAAAGCATCGGGATCACGGGTCAGCATGACGCCTCCAATGCCTCGGTG
>JAHEBG010000290.1 GCA_024642445.1 Gammaproteobacteria bacterium
ATCAGCAGCAAATCCCTGCGTTGCGAATGCGGATAAGCAGTATATTGCACAAGTCAATGGTCGCATCCAAGTGGGTGCGGACGGCATGCTGACGGGCCTTAGTTTGAAGAATGTGACGTCAAAAGAATTGCGCATATTTCTTGAAGCACAAATCAAAAAATGGCAATTTCACCCGATGACCGTGGATGAAAAGCCGGTCGATGCAGATGCAGCGTTTAATTTTAAGATCATTGCAAGTTACGGGCCGGACAAAAAGCTCAGCTCAATCGCATTCCAAGATATTACGATAGAGCCAACGGATTTAGAGTTGAAAGCGCAAAGCGATAACAAAAATAAGGCCAGATATCGCGAAAAACGTGTCGCCCCTATCTATCCCTATCGTGCTATTAAATCAGGTGCAATGGCTGATGTAGTGGTTGCGGTAAAAATAGGTCCAGACGGCAGTATCCTGCAGGCGGCAGCTTATCGAGTGGCATTACTTGGTGTTGACCACAAACTCAACGCAGCAGATAGTACGCTTTTAAGTAGCCAATTTACATCCAGTGCAGTTTCTGCCATTAAGCAGTGGCGCATTTCACAAGCCAGCATGGAGTCGCAAGATTGTGTCGACGGTTGTGTTTCATTCATTACTGTTAGCTATACGCTAGGTTCAGGCCCTTGGCTCAGCTATATCGAGGTCAATGTGCCTGAAGTTACTTGGGTGAAACAACATCAAGCGCAATCAGATATCAGCAAACCAAAAAGCCAGCTGGTTCGCTTCAAAGAACCGCCTTCAGAATTGCCAATGAAGGTGGAAGGCTAAAAAAACCCCGCCGAAGCGGGGTTTTTCATTATCTCTGGCCGTTAATCATCGGCGCATAATCGGTTCGGCGGATTTCAGTAAGCGTATCATCGCGATCAATACGTCCTTCCACCAGTTCGTAGCCCATCAAGGCGTAGATGCGGTTGCCGATGAAAATCGGACGGGCATTGCCATACCAATCCACGCAGCTGGCCTGGCATGCGTCATCGCGCGGCGGCCTTGCCCGCGCCGACAATTCTCCGACATCGCTGAGCTGCAGATTTTTGTTGCGCAGGTACTTAACCGAAGCGCCTTGGCCCAGAATCGGCAGGCCCAGAAGCCCGGCGCGCTCTGCTTGCGGTTGGTAGAAAAACCCATGTGTACGGCTTTCACTTTGCACAGCATTGCGTTGGATGTAGCCTGAAACCGGCGTGGCTTCGGTATCCAAGCGAACGCTAGAGAACACCAGATCGTTACCGCTATTGCCTACAATCAGGGCATCGTTACCCAACGCTTCAATGCGTTCAGTACTGTGTTTCAGCGTTAACGGCACCGCTTTTCCGTCATAGGCTATCGGTACGGCATAGGTGGCGGCATCACCTGCGCGGGTGTATTGGCTGCCGTAGATTAACCAATCGCCCACATAGCGGTTCTGAATGCCCCAACGGTATTCTGCAGGCAGTGGCCGGTAGTGTTTTTCCTTGGAGCGGGCCGATCGGCCACCGAACGCATGCAAGGGTGCGCGCAGCAGTGCCAATGAGCCGGCACTGCCTTCGGCGCGCCACATGCCATCGCCGTTTGATGCTGAGCCCACCAACACATTGATATAGCCGTTGCGCTCAAGAAACGACATCTGATCTATTGGGCTTCCCGATACCCGCAAGGCCTGCGGCGCTGCATTGCCCAGCGGCATGCGCAGCAGCATTGATTCGTTAGGTTTGCGCGCACGGCCATATGCGCTGCCTCCGCCAATCCATACGTAGACCGAATCGGCTGCAACATAAAATACCCGGCTGCTTGGGCCAAGCACGGCCTTGGCACGGCATTCCAGCGTCGATTGTTCGGTAATGTCGCAGGTGGTGACGCTGTGCAGTGTCAGATCATAGCCGCTGCTGGAAAGACCGGTTTGATAGATCTCGGTGGCCGGAAGAATCCGTTTGAATGCCCCTGGATTGGCACGCCAAGCACGTACCGACGGCAGGCTATTTTCCCAGTTATCGTAAAGGTTCAAGGACATTGGTGAATAGAAAATCAGTTGTTTGCCAATCAACCGGCTGGCGTAATTGCGTGAGGAATAATAATCGCTGCTACGCAAGTGGTAGGTGTTGCGATAACTCAGCTTGCCGGCTTCATCAATGTGAAACAGGCCGATTTCGGTGCCGCCCCGTGCATAACTGTAGCCAATGACCACCAGCGTGCGGCCGCTGATCAGCATTTCATCGTACCAGGCGCCTTGCGGTGAAATGCCGGGCCCATAGGCATTGATCATTGACACCGGACGCAGCGCGGCATCGGTGGCTTCAATGCTGAACAGGCGGCCACGCCGCAACACAATCAGATAATTGCCCAGTTTTTTGACAATGCCGCCTTCGTCCACGCCCTGGGTCTGCACATTGGTTATGGCATCGCTTTCAGCTGCGTCGGATTGCGCCATGCGCGAACCGGTTACCTGTACGGAGTCGACTTGTTTTGCCTCACTTGCTGATGCCGGTGCCGACGGCGGTGGAATCGCGGTCGGAGTCGGTAGTCCGTAGGTTTCTTCCGGAGAGTTCTTTTCAGCATTGCGCCGAGCTTCAGCTTCCTGCGCCTTGATTTTCTCCAGATGGATCTGGAGCGCCTTCTCGCTGGCGAACGGCTGCAGATGGGCGCGGGATTCGGCGGCAGTTGCGAGGCCGGTGGAGGTTAGAGCAACGAGCAACAGCAAGGCATTTTTCATAGCGTACTCTCGGCTGGGTTT
>JAHEBG010000291.1 GCA_024642445.1 Gammaproteobacteria bacterium
CAGCCCAAAATGTTGATTGGCGGGTTCTCGGCGTATTCGCAGATCGTCGATTGGGCGCGATTGGCCGAAATCGCCAAATCGGTCGGCGCCTATTTCTTCGTGGATATGGCGCATGTGGCCGGCCTGGTGGCCGCCGGTGTGTACCCCAATCCGGTGCCGCATGCCGATGTGGTGACCTCCACCACCCACAAAACCCTGCGCGGTCCGCGCGGCGGCATCATTCTGGCCAAGGCCAATGAAGAAATCGAAAAGAAACTTCAGTCCTTGGTATTCCCCGGCACGCAGGGCGGCCCGTTGATGCATGTCATCGCCGGCAAGGCCGTGGCCTTCAAGGAAGCGCTGGAACCGGAATTCAAAGATTACCAAGTGCAGGTGGTGAAGAACGCGCAGGCCATGGCCAAGACCATCATGGCGCGCGGTTATAAAATCGTGTCCGGCGGCACCGAAAACCATCTGATGCTGATCGATATGATCGGCCGCGAAATCACCGGCAAAGACGCCGAAGCGGCATTGGGTAAAGCCCACATCACCGTCAATAAAAATTCGGTACCGAACGATCCGCGTTCACCGTTCGTGACCTCCGGTCTGCGCATCGGCACCCCGGCATTGACCACGCGCGGTTACCAAGAACCGGAGTGCGTGGCCTTGGCTGAATGGATCTGCGATGTGCTGGACGACCACACCAACGAAGCGGTGCTGGACGGCGTGCGTGAAAACGTGACCAAACAATGCCGTGCGTTTCCGGTGTACGAATAACGCGGAAACGGCATGAAGCTTATTGCCCGAAAGCTGGAAGCCAGCGGCAAATACGACCGCCTGCGGGTGGTGCGTGACGACGGCACTGAAACCGGCTGCGAGATGCCGCGTCAGGGCGTGTTGCCGCACGATCTGGTGCATGCCGTGGTGGAAAGCCGGCTGGGCCTGCGTGAGGGCTTTCTGGGCCTGGTAGCCAAAGGTGCGGATATTGCTTTTGCTGAAAAAAACTTTCGTGAATATATTGATCCCGAACGCCACTTTGAAGTAGCGCAATCGGAATCGGTGGTGGAAGGCCTGCAAACCCAATTGTGGAGCGGCGTGTTCGATTACACGGCGTTCAGCGCCGGCGTGGAAGGCGCCTGCCGCATGCGCGGCGTGGCCGTTCCGGTCATTACCGAACAAGACGGACAGGCGATGTTCGATGCCGCAGTGCAGTTGAACGGCCAGTGGCAGCAGGTGCCGGCAAAGTCCGAATGGACGCTGGCGTTTCCGTTGCCGTTATCCGGGCCGGCCTGATGCATTGTCCGTTCTGTGATCACGACGATACCCGGGTGATTGATACCCGCGTGGTGGAAGAGGGCATGGCCATCCGCCGCCGCCGTGAATGCGGCCAGTGCGGCGAGCGTTTCAACACGTATGAGTCGGCCGATTTGAAAATGCCGACATTAGTCAAAAGCAACGGGCGCCGCGAAGCCTTCGAAGAACGCAAGCTGCGCACCAGCTTCGAGCGTGCGGTACAGAAACGCCCGGTATCCAGCGAACAGATCGATGCCTGTGTACACGCCATCATGCACCGGTTGCTGAAACATACCGACCGCGAAATCGCGTCGCATCAGATCGGCATACTGGTAATGGACGAACTGCGCAAGATCGACCACGTGGCCTATGTCCGCTTCGCTTCGGTGTACCGTAAATTCCAGGATGTGGAAGAGTTCCGCGAAGAAATCGCGCGCTTGGAAAGGGATCTGCCAGGCCTTGCCGCCGAGCAATTGCCGTTACTGGACGATTTGAAAAAACCGTGACGGTGCGTATAGAGCCCTGGCGCGGGCAAGCGCATATTGCCGAAGCCCTTGCCAACTGGCATGTGGGCGAGTGGCAGGATATTTTCCCGAATTGGAACGTGGAAACCGCCATGGCCGAGTTCATGGCGCAGTTGGCGGACAGCGGCTTGCCGGCCAGTTGGTTGGCATTCGATGACGATGTGTTGATTGGCTCGGTAAGTGCTCTGCCGGTGGATGCGCCCGAATTCAAAGACCTGCCCGGGCCTTGGCTGGCGAGCTTATTCGTACGGCCGGCTTACCGCGGTCAAGGCGTAGCCCGGCTCCTGATTGACCATGCCCGCGGGCAAGTGGCCACCATGGGATATGCACAATGGTTTCTGTTCACCGAACACCATCAGACCTACTATCAGCAGTTAGGCTGGCAACTTTACGAGCATCGCCTGTTGCACCGCCAGCCGGTGGTGGTGATGTGGCAGGATCTTTCAGTGGGCTAGTGTACGTTTAGCCTAGACAACGCTCGATAGCAGTCTCAGCGTTACTCTCAACCTCCATCAACACATCACTTATTTCCTTTTTGTTTTCCGGCAGCGCATTCTTGGCAGCTTGAATTTCGGCTGTAGTGGAGTACAGGTCATTGACCACTAAGTAATCGAGGAATATCCGCATCTTCTTTACGCCTATTTCCTTGGCATGCACTTCCAATTGGCAGTCGCAATAGTCCGAGTCGCCCAAACCGAGTTGGCATTCGTTCTGCCAGGCCACCTTTTGTGCGGTCGAGAAATCCTCTGCTTCCGAGGCGTTGGCAACTGCTATTGCGGCCAGCAGCAGGGTGAAACTGTATCGTTTTTTCATGCAATGCCCCTGAAATGGAAAGCCCTGAATCTAGATTATGCGAGGCGCCTCGCAATTTGGCAAATCTGCCCGAAACGACCGCCAAACCAACGCGGAATGCTGAAACGCTCGCAGTGCGGTAAAAT
>JAHEBG010000292.1 GCA_024642445.1 Gammaproteobacteria bacterium
TCAGAAGATGTCGTACGCTTTTTCTGCATCGTCGGGATCAAACGCATCCTCCGGTGCTTCAAGTGCTTCCAAATCAAACTGTTCCTGCTTGTAAAAGTCGCCGCCGGGCTTTTTGACTATACCGGCAGGGGGTTCCATGACTTTCAACGGTACCCCGTCCAAGGCTTCGCGCATGTAGTTTATCCAGATCGGCAAAGCGGCCCGCCCGCCATATTCACCGCTGCCCAATGGTTTGAAGTCGTCTTTACCTACCCATACGGTGGTTACCAAATCGCCGCCGAAACCCGAGAACCAGGCATCACGGTAATCGTTGGTGGATCCGGTCTTGCCACCGATGTCCTCACGTTCTAAAACTTTTGCCTGTACCGCGGTTCCCCTGCGAACAACATCCAGCATCATGTCACTGATCAGGAACGCGTTGCGGGGATCGATGGTTTGTGGCGCCAGCGCAACGGCTGGAGCGCCGACAAAGCTCGGATCGAATTGTGCGGTGCTTCTGGCCAGGGCTGCGTCATCCAACCCGGCACTGCTCAAATCGAATCCATCCACGACCACGGCTTTACTGACATCGCCGGCAAGGCGTTCGGGGCATAGACTGCATGCGCGCTTTGGGTGCGCATAGGCAATGACCACGCCTTTGTTATCAGCAACACTTTCAATGAAATAGGGATCCACCAGATAACCGCCGTTAGCCAGTAGCGTGTAGCCGCGTGCGATGGACATGGGTGTCAACGATGCCGTTCCCAATGACATCGACAGGTTGGGTGGCAGGCTGTCCTTTTCAAAACCGAAACGGGTGATGTAATCGCGGGCATAACCCACGCCAATGCCATCCAGCAAGCGCACCGACACCAGATTGCGTGACTGCACCAAAGCATCGCGCAGGCGCATCGGTCCACGGAATCCGCCACGGTCGTTTTGCGGTCGCCACTCATTGCCCTTGCGGTCTTTGAATACCACCGGGGCATCCAATACGATACTTGCGGGCGAATAGCCGCGCTCGAACGATGCCGCGTAAACAAAGGGCTTGAAGCTGGAGCCGGGCTGTCGTTTGGCCGAAGTGGCGCGGTTGAAGTTCGAGGTGCTGTAGGAGAATCCGCCGACTACGGCACGCAAAGCGCCGTCCTCGGGTTGAATCGAAACCAGCGCTGCCTGCGCGCGTGGGATCTGCGCCAAACGGTAGTTTTTTGGTGCACCGCTCAAGCGAATGACATCGCCGGGCTTGATGGCGCCGGACAAGGTTTTTCCGGTACCGTTTGCCGAGGCCGGCGGCAGGCTCAGTTCCTGACCGTCGGGGAGCAATACCTTGGCGGAGGCATTGCTTGCACTAAGCACCAACACCGCAGGCAGTTCATCAATGCGCGGACGTTGCCGCAATTGTTTGAGCTGATCATTTCGACTGGTGCTGACAAGTGCAATCGTGGCTTCTGGGCCACGCCAGCCATGGCGCCGGTCGTATTCCATAAGACCTTCCCGCACGGCGCGCTCGGCGGCGCGCTGGTCTTTGCTGTGAACTGTGGTTGTAACCCGGTATCCGTCTTCAATGGCTTTTGTACCATAACGGCGCACCATTTCTATGCGGACCATTTCGGCCAAATAGGGCGCTTCCAGCTCGGTGGTTTGCGCGTGCGGTCGTGCCGTATTGGGCTGGGCCTGTGCTTCCAGCATGGCTTCCCGGGTGATAAATCCCAACGCCTGCATGCGCTCTAGGATGTAGTCGCGTCGTTGCATGGAGCGTTTAGAATTGCTGATGGGGTTGCCGGTGGAGGGAAACTTAGGAATGCCTGCCAATGTCGCCGTTTCCGCCAAGGTCAGCTCTTCCAGCGTTTTGCCGTAGTAGTAGTCGGCAGCAGCAACGATGCCGTAGGACCGATTGCCAAAAAATATTTTATTCAGATACAGGGCCAGAATCTCATCTTTGCTGAGCTCTTGTTCCATTTTCAATGCCAGCAGCATTTCTTTGAATTTCCTGAAATAACTGTATTCATTACTCAAAAAGAAATTTCGTGCCACTTGCTGGGTAATGGTGCTGCCTCCGGGAACGCGCTCGTCGCGGGTACTCAGGGTTAGCCATACAGCCCGGCCGATTCCGCGCCAGTCAAGTCCGATGTGCTTATAAAAGTGGGCATCCTCAATGGCGATGACGGCATTTTTCGTTTGTGTCGGAATGGCTTCGATGGCCACCGGATATCGGCGGTTTTCGCCAAATTCGGCGATGAACTTACCGTCTTGGCTGTAAACGGTTAAGGGCATCTGCCATTCCACCTGCTTGAGCTCCGACACATCAGGCAAGTCGGGCATGAGAATGAAATAGACGTATGCCACGAGCAATATTAGGCCGGTAAGTCCTAAAACTGTCAATCCAATCAGCCATTTAAGTAATTTCATCATATGTGATGCGATACGCTATTTTTTTGTGGAATTAATTGTACTCTGTCTCTAATACGGCAGGTACGACTTATGGACTGTGCTTGCTTTTTAGGGGTATATTCGTAAAAAACTTGCTAAATGGTCGGAACTCGTTATTTAATGTAACAGTATAAGAATGGCACTTAAGTGCCTAATTGGGGGAAACAGTGCAATTATTCGGTGAACAATCAACGCCGTTAATCGGGATTGATATCAGCTCTGCGGCCGTCAAGGTGCTCCAGTTGAGTAAAGTCGCTGGACGTTATCGCGTGGAACATTACGGGGTAGAGCCGCTTCCGCCCAACTCGGT
>JAHEBG010000293.1 GCA_024642445.1 Gammaproteobacteria bacterium
GTCAGCCGTGGCCAGACCGTAATCAAACTTGCGGGTGTTGAGCAGCGGGCCGGCGCCGCGGCTGCCGTTGCCGGAACCGCTGCGGCAAAAGCCCAGGCTTTGGAAGCGGAAGCAACCTATGCCCGTTATCTGGAGTTGTCCAAGAAAAATTACGTTTCGAAACAGCAGCTGGACCAATCTTTGGCTGCCCGCAATGCCGCCCAAGCCAACTGGCGGGCGGCACAGGCACTCGCAGTACAGGCATCACAGCAGCAAGCGTATACAGAAATACGCGCACCGTTTTCAGGCATCGTTTCACAACGTCTTGTCGAGCCCGGCGAAAGTGTCGCGCCCGGGCAAGTGCTGCTACGATTATTCAATCCGCAGCGATTCCGCATCCAGCTGCAGGTGCCGCTGTCATTGGCGCAAAGCCTTCATCAGGCACCCGAAGCGAGCATTCAGTTGGCTGACGGCAGCCCATTCAAGACCGCCGAAGTTCAGGTGTATCCCAGTGCTGATGCCGAGGCGCGAAGCGTTACCGTTCGCATTCAATTGCCAGCCGACCGGCAGGGGCTGATGCCCGGACAGGTGGCGCGCGTCAGTTTCCCGGGGATCACTGGCGATGAAAGCCTCTGGTTGCCGTTAACGGCAATCTGGCAGCGCGGTGAAGTGCGTGGTGCCTATGTAGTTACGGACAGCGATGTGCAATTGCGTCAGTTACGATTGGGCGAGAGCGTTAATGGACGCATTCAGGTCTTGAGCGGTCTGCAAACAGGTGAGCGCGTGGCATTGAACCCGCGACAGGCGGCCATGGCGCTGTCGGCTTACCGTAACGCCGCAGGTACGCCATGAGTGATGGCAACGCTTTGGGTTTATCGGGCAGACTGGCGGCGCGCTTCCAGAACAATCCACTGACGCCGATACTGGCCATTCTGGGCTTGTTGCTGGGCTTGGTGGCGGTGCTGATTACGCCGCAGGAAGAAGAGCCACAAATTGATGTGACCATGGCGAATGTGTTTGTGCCCTACCCCGGTGCCAGCAGCCAGCAAGTTGAGCAGATGGTCAGCTTTCCGCTGGAAAAAAAACTGGCGGAAATCGAAGGAATCAAGCACGTGTACTCGGTATCACAACCGGGCCTTGCCGTGCTGACGGTGGAATACACCGTTGGCGTTGAACGGCAACCGGCCATTGTCCGTTTGTACAACCAAGTCTATTCCAATCAGGATTGGCTGCCACCGGGCAGCGGGGTGGGTCAGCCTTTGGTTAAACCCAAAGGCATTGACGATGTTCCGGTGATGGCTCTGACGCTATGGACCGATGATGAATCCCGCAGTGCCGCCGATTTGGCGGCCGTGGCCCATTCGCTGGAAACCGAGCTCAAGCGGATTCCCGGCACGCGAGATATTTATACAATTGGAGCGCCCAGCAATGCCGTAACGGTTGAACTCAACAGCGGCAAACTGGCGGCCTACGGCTTGACCACTCAGGATATTGCTCAGGCCCTGCAGCTCAGCAATCAGGCGAGTCACTTGGGAAGCCGCGTGAGTCAAAACGGCGCGATTCCGGTTACGGCCGGCCATTTTTTTGCCGATTCGCGCGATGTGGCCGACTTGGTCATCGGGCTTGCCGATAACCGGCCGGTGCTACTGTCGGAGGTGGCCCGCATTGCGCCGGGCATAGAACCCCCCACGCAAACCGTCTGGCATGGTGCGCCGGCAGGACGCCATGGCCCGAAAACCGGGCGTGCGCCGGCGGTGACATTGGCCATTGCCAAAAAACCGGGCAGCAATGCCGCGGACATCACGCAAAGCGTTCGCGAGCGAATTGCCGGATTGCGTGGACAAGTCATACCAGAGGGCGTTCAGGTGGAAATCACCCGTGACTATGGCCAGTCCGCGGCCGACAAAGCCGCCAAGCTGATCCAGAAATTGATTTTCGCCACCGGCTCGGTGGTGCTTCTGGTATTGTTCGCACTGGGCCGACGCGAGGCCATTGTGGTGGGCAGCGCGGTGATTCTAACCCTGGCCATAACCTTGTTCGCATCATGGGCCATGGGCTTTACCCTGAATCGGGTATCGTTGTTTGCGCTGATATTTTCCATAGGCATATTGGTGGATGACGCCATCGTCATCGTGGAAAACATTCACCGGCATCGCGCGCTCGGCGGAAAATCCCTGCGCGAATCCATACCGCTTGCCGTGGATGAAGTGGGTGCCCCCACCATACTGGCCACCTTTACCGTGATTGCCGCCTTGTTGCCGATGGCATTCGTATCCGGCTTGATGGGCCCGTATATGCGGCCAATTCCGATCAATGCTTCGGTGGGCATGCTGATTTCCCTGGCAATCGCCCTTATCGTTACACCATGGCTCAGCTTGAAATTGTTGTCATCGCATCATGCGGCAGCCGAACACAAGCATTCGCGGCTGCATGCCATGGCGCAACGCATTATGGGCCGGTTCATTGAGGGCGATTCGGCGCCGAAACAACGCAGAAAGCTATGGCTTGGCATTGCCGTATTGCTGATGCTCTCGGCCAGCTTGGCGGTATTCAAATTGGTGGTTCTGAAAATGCTGCCGAATGACAACAAGTCTGAAATCCAACTGGTGCTGGATATGCCCGAAGGCAGCACCCTGGAGCAGACCAACGCCCTGTTGGGCGAACTGGCGGCCAAGGTAGATGCCGTACCTGAAGTGTTGAATTACCAAGCGTATGCCGGCACATCGGCACCGGT